>DATHVN010000049.1 GCA_035461305.1 Euzebyales bacterium
GCCATCGCTCCCCGTCACCTCTCCTGAAGCACCGGACTGGCCTGATCGTATAGCGACCCGGCCAGTCCGTGCGCCGGAACGGCGCGGCGCCGGCGGTGACTAGGCGAGCGACGGCGAGGCGAGCCCGGCGGCGTCGGCCAGGGCCTCCGCCTTGTCGGTGCGCTCCCAGCTGAAGTCGCCGTCCTCGCGGCCGAAGTGGCCGTAGGCAGCGGTCTTCTGGTAGATCGGCCGATGCAGGTCGAGCAGCTCGCGGAACGCGCCGGGGCGCAGGTCGAAGTGCTCGGACACCAGCTCGGCGATCGTGCCGCGGCCGACCTTCTCGGTGCCGAAGGTCTCGACCATCACCGAGACCGGGTGCGCGACGCCGATCGCGTAGGCGACCTGCAGCTCGACGCGGTCGGCCAGTCCGGCTGCGACGATGTTCTTGGCGACCCAGCGCGTGGCGTACGCTGCGGAGCGGTCGACCTTGGTGGAGTCCTTGCCGCTGAACGCGCCGCCGCCGTGCCGGGCCATGCCGCCGTAGGTGTCGACGATGATCTTGCGGCCCGTCAAGCCCGCGTCCGCGCTCGGTCCGCCGAGCACGAACTTGCCGCTGGGGTTCACGATGATGTCGTCGACGTCCCACGGCGTGTCGTCGGGGATCGTCGGTGCGACGACGTGCTCGACGAGGTCCGCGGTCAGCAGCGGGTTGTCGTCGAGGTCGGCGGCGTGCTGGGTGGAGATCAGCACCCTGGCGACCCGCACCGGCCGGCCACGCTCGTACTCCACGGTGACCTGCGTCTTGCCGTCGGCCCCCAGGTAGGGCAGGGTGCCATCCTTGCGAACCGCCGCCAGCCGCTCGGCCAGGCGGTGCGCCAGCTGGATCGGCATCGGCATCAGCGCGTCGGTCTCGTGGCAGGCGAAGCCGAACATCATCCCCTGGTCGCCCGCCCCGAGCACGTCGAGCGGGTCGCGCCCGCTGCCGTCGCGTGACTCGAAGGCGTTGTCGACGCCGCCGGCGATGTCGGCCGACTGCTCGTCGATCGCGACGAACACCCCGCAGGTGTTGCCGTCGAACCCGGCCTGTGGACTGTCGTAACCGATGCCCTTCACGGTCTCGCGTGCGACGTCGGCGATGTCGACGTAGCTGTTGGTCGAGATCTCGCCCGCGACGACGACGAACCCGGTGCTGACCATCGTCTCGCAGGCCACCCGCGCACCGTCGGGGTCGGAGTCGGCGCGGAGCACGGCGTCGAGCACGGCGTCGGAGATCTGGTCGGCCACCTTGTCGGGGTGGCCCTCGGTCACGGACTCGGACGTGAAGAACCTCAGATCGGACACTGCGTGCTCCTTGCGTCATGCAGCGCGCGCGGTCACGGCGCGCGCGGTCGGGCCACGTGCCGCGCGTCTTGACCGCGTGGGTCCGCGCGGCCTGGGGCGCTAGTAGCGGTACTGGTCGGACTTGTACGGCCCAGTCACCGGACGGTCCAGGTAGGCGGCCTGCTCCTTGGTCATCTCGGTCAACCGGACGCCCAGCTTGTCAAGGTGCAGGCGGGCGACCTGTTCGTCAAGACGCCTGGGGAGCACGTAGACGTCCGTGTCGTACTCCTGCTCCCGGGTGTGCAGCTCCATCTGGGCCATCACCTGGTTGGTGAAGCTGGCCGACATGACGAAGCTGGGGTGGCCCGTGGCGCACGCCAGGTTCAGCAACCGGCCCTCGGCCAGGACGATGATCGCGTGGCCGTCGGGGAACACCCACTGGTCGACCGTGGGCTTGATGTTGATGCGCTCGATGCCGTCGACCTTGGCGAGCTCGGCCACTTGTATCTCGTTGTCGAAGTGGCCGATGTTGCCCAGGATCGTCCCGTGCTTCATGCGGGCCATGTGCTCGACGGTGATCACGTCGCGGTTGCCGGTTGCGGTGATGAAGATGTCCGCTGTGTCGACCACGTCCTCGATGCGGGCGACCTGGTAGCCCTCCATCGCCGCCTGCAGCGCGTTGATCGGGTCGATCTCGGTGACGACCACGTGGGCGCCCTGCCCCCTGAGCGCCTGCGCCGAGCCCTTGCCGACGTCGCCGTAGCCGCAGACGACCGCAACCTTGCCCGACAGCATGACGTCCGTCGCGCGGTTCAGGCCGTCGAGCAGGGAGTGCCGGCAGCCGTAGAGGTTGTCGAACTTGCTCTTCGTGACGGAGTCGTTGACGTTGATGGCGGGAAACAGCAGGGTGCCGGCGTCGCGGCGCTGGTAGAGCCGGTGGACACCGGTCGTGGTCTCCTCCGATACGCCCACGATGTCGGCGGCGACACCGGTCCAGCGCTGCCCGTCCTCCTGCAGGCTGGCCCGCAGCCGCTCGAGGATGACGGCCTCCTCGGCCGATGCGGCGGCCGAGGCCGGCGGCACGGCGCCGGCCTTCTCGTGCTCGACGCCCTTGTGGACGAGCAGCGTGGCGTCACCGCCGTCGTCGAGGATCAACGTGGGACCGGCGTGGTGAGGCCAGCGGAACGTCTGGTCGATGCACCACCAGTACTCGTCGAGGGACTCGCCCTTCCAGGCGAACACGGGGACGCCCCGAGGCTCCTCGCCCGTACCGTCCGGGCCCACCACGACCGCCGCGGCGGCGCTGTCCTGCGTCGAGAAGATGTTGCACGACGCCCAACGGACGTCCGCGCCGAGCGCGATGAGCGTCTCGATGAGCACCGCGGTCTGCACCGTCATGTGCAGCGAGCCGGTGATGCGCGCGCCGGCCAGCGGCTGCCGTTCACCGTGCTCCTCGCGCAGCGCCATCAGGCCCGGCATCTCCTCCTCGGCCAGCTCGATCTCGCGGCGGCCGAGTGCGGCCAGCCCGAGGTCGGCGACCCTGAAGTCAGACGCGGTCAGTAGGGAGCGGTCCTGCACGACGGTGCCTTCCTGGATGTATGGGCGCGGATCAGCTGTCGTCGGGTCCGGCGTCAACGCCGCCTCGGCCCTCGGCGCGGTGATGGTCTGCTGTGGCGCCGGTCGCCCGTGATGTGCGTGATGCCACGGCACGCCGGCCTGTCGGCGCCCAAGCGTAGCGTCGCGTCGGCGGAGGCCAGCGGCGTCAGCGTGCACCGAGCGCAGCGAACCCGGGCTTTATCACGTCGTCGATCAGCGTGAGCCGCGCGTCGAATGGCCAGAACGCGCTCTTCATCGCATTGACGGTCAGCCACCGCAGTTCGTCGATGCCCAGGCCGAACGTCTTGGAGACGGCGGCCAGCTCGGAGCTGAGGGTCACGTCGCTCATCAGGCGGTTGTCGGTGTTGACGGTCACGCGGAAGCGCAGGCGTCGCAGCAGGTCCAGCGGGTGCTCGGCCAGCGACGGCGCCGCTCGCGTGTGGACGTTCGAGGTCGGGCACATCTCGAGCGGGATTCGCCGGTCGCGGATGAACGCGGCGAGCTTGCCCAGTGTCGGCGGATCGGTCGTCGTGTCGATGTCGTCGACGATCCGCACGCCATGGCCGAGCCGCTCGGCACCGCAGAACTGAACGGCCTCCCAGATCGACCGCAGCCCGAACGACTCGCCGGCATGGATCGTGATGTGGGAGTTCGCGCGCTGGATCAGGTGGAACGCGTCGAGGTGTCGTGTGGGCGGATAGCCAGCCTCCGCCCCAGCGATGTCGAAGCCGACGACGCCATCGTCGCGCCAGCGCACGACCAGCTCTGCGATCGCCCGTGAGCGGGCCGCCGTGCGCATCGCCGTGACCAGGGTGCCGATCGTGATGTCACGATCGGCGCTGCCGTCGCGGAAGCCGGTCAGCACGGCGTCGACCACCCGGTCCAGCGACAGACCCATCGAGGTGTGCAGCTCCGGCGCGAATCGAACCTCGGCGTACACGACGCCATCGTCGGCGAGGTCCTCGGCGCACTCGGCGGCCACCCGATGCAGCGCCTCGGGAGTCTGCATGACCGCGACGGTGTGGGCGAACCCCTCCAGGTACGTCTCGAGGCTGCCCCGGTCTGCGCCGCGGGTGAACCACGACTGCAGCTCGTCGGGGTTCTTGGTCGGCAGGTTGCCGTAGCCGATGTCGCCGGCGAGGTCGATCACGGTCGCCGGGCGCAGGCCACCGTCGAGATGATCATGCAGCAGCACCTTCGGTGCCCTGCGGATCGTGTCGATGTCAACGGCCATGCGCACCAACTCCCCGTGTGTAGCCGCGCTGCTGGGGGGCATTATGCCGTTCGAGTCGAGTCGAGTCGGGTCGGCCGTGGCCGGCCCGCGCTGGCGGCACGCGCCGTGCAGCCGTTCGATCCACGGCAGCGCCGACGCCCGCGGGTCGTCGGACTTCAGCCGAACTGCCCGTCGAGTACAGGGATGGACATGACTGGTCGGCCCAGGTACCGGCTGGCGTTCCCGCGGGAGCGCAGCGACGGGCTCGCACAGGACGAGGCGTACTTCCAGCTCGTCGAGGAGAGCGGCGACACCTGGATCCGCTTCCACGACTACGACGAGATCTATCGTCGTCCGGGCCTGTACGAGCAGCTGTTCTACGACCGCCTCAAGTGCTCGTCGCCCCGGAAGGTGGCCCAGATCCTGCAGTCCGCGGTCGCTCAGTCCGACATGCACGTCACCGAGTTGCGGGTGCTCGACCTGGGTGCCGGCAACGGGATCATGGGCGAGGAGCTCAAGAAGGAGGGCGTGTCGCGGCTGGTCGGCATCGACATCATCCCTGATGCCGAACAGGCGCTGTACCGCGACCGTCCGGGTGTGTACGACGCCTACCACACGGTGGACATCACCAACCTGAGCACCGAGCTGCGCTCCGACCTGCTGTCCTGGCGCTTCAACACGCTGGTGGTCGTCGCGGCGCTGGGCTTCGGTGACATCCCGGCCGCGGCCTTCGTCGAGGCGTTGAACCTCATCGACACACCCGGCTGGATCGCGTTCAACATCAAGGAGTCGTTCCTGGACCGCAGCGACACGACCGGGTTCTCCCAGACGCTGCGCGAGCTGATCTTCTCGGAGTACGTCGACGTCTACCACATGGAGCGCTACCGCCACCGCCTGTCGATCGACGGTGAGCCGCTGTTCTACTTTGCGATCGCGGGCCGCAAGAACGCTGACATCCCCGCTGACTTCTTGGAGCACATCGACGCCGTCGAGCTGGCCGCGGCGCCGCAGCGGCGCGATTGACCGCCCGCGGAGGGTGCCCTGATGTCGATCGCGCGAGGCCAGCATCACCATGTGAGGAGCTGAACCATGCCAATCCCCACCGAGCCAGTCGGCTCACTCCCGCGTCCTTCACGCCTGCAGGAGGCCATCCGTAGGTACGACCTGGGTGAGATCTCCAAGGAGGAGCTGGAGCAGCTGCAGGACGAGGCCTGCCGCGACTCGATCGAGCGGATGGAGGCCACCGGGTCGCCCATCGTGTCCGACGGAGAGCAGCGCGCGTCCAGCTTCGCGACCTACCCGATCGTCGACACGCTGGCCGGGACCGGTCTGGCTGACAACCTGGCCCCGGACGGCCAGTACTTCGCAATCTTCGACGACGGCCACCACCGGCAGCTGCCGCGCCTGACCGCCGGACCGTTCCGTTACCAGACCTACGCCTCGGACTACCTCTCGAAGTCGTTGCCGATGGCGACGAAGCCCATGAAGCAGGCCGTGATCGCCCCGTCGATGCTGATGCTGCTCTATCCGTTGGACGACGAGGTCGGCGGCTACCCACGCGAGCAGTTCCTCGAGGACCTGTGCAACGAGACCGAACGCGACATCCGGCAGGCCTTCGAGACCGGCGCGCAGCGCGTCTCGATCGACTTCACCGAGGGGCGGCTGGCGCAGAAGAACGATCCACGCAACCCGTGGACCGGACGCGGGATGCTGAGCGAGTTCATCGAGCTGAACAACCGGGTGCTCGACAGGTTCACGCCCGAGGAGCGGGTCAACATCGGCGTCCACACGTGCCCCGGTGGCGACATGGACTCGGTGCACAGCGCCGAGGTCGACTACGCCGAGCTGCTGCCCAGCATGTTCAAGATGAACGCCGGCTACTTCCTGATCCAGCTCGCCAGCGAGCGCGACAAGGAGTACGTGTACCGCCTGATCGGAGAGCACAGCCGAGAAGACGCCAACGGCGTCGCGCAGGTCGCGTTCATCGGCGTCATCGACCCGCTCAACCCGAGGGTCGAGACCCCCGACCAGGTCCGCGACGACCTCGTGACGGCGGCCAACCACATCGACCGGGAGCGACTCGGGGCGACCGACGACTGCGGCTTCTCGCCGTTCAGCATCGACGACAAGCCCAGGCACGGATCCCCCGACTTCGCCCGCGACGTCGCCTTCCAGAAGATCACCAACCGGGTCCGCGGCGCCGAGATGGCCTCCGAGCAGCTCGGCCTGTAACCCGGCGGCACACACGACGACGTCGCCGTGGACCGGCGGCGTCGTCCGTCAGGCCGGCAGGTGGTCGACGATCTCGTCGGCAGCCTCGTCGTCATAGGCCGCAACCAGCCGCTCGTGCGCCGTCCCGACGTCGACGGTGTACGCCTGTGGCCCGACGCTCTCGAGCGCCATCACCCCGAGCAGCGAACCGACCTGGGCGCTGCGCTCGAGGCTCATGCCCCAGGCGAGACCCGACAGGAAGCCCGCCCGGAAGCCGTCGCCCGCACCGGTCGGCTCGAGGTCCACGTCGTCGCGTACGGTGACGGCGCCGACCTCGATCCGGTCCCGGCCGACCTGCTCGATGTGGCAGCCCTTCGGGCCGTGGGTGGTGACGCAGATGGCGACGCGGTCGAGCAGCGCGTCGCCGGTCCAGCCTGTCTTGCGCTCGATCAGCGAGCGCTCGTAGTCGTTGGCGATCAGGTAGGCGGCACCGTCGATCAGCGGCCTGAGTGCGTCCCCGTCGAGCCGGGCGATCTGTTGACTGGGGTCGGCGAGCACATCGATGCCCAGCTGGGTGGCCTCGCGGGTGTGATTCTCCATGGCGACCGGGTCGTTGGGTGAGACGACCACCAGATCGAGGCCGTCGACGCGCTCGACGACCGGTGCCAGCGCGATCTCGCGGGCCTCCTCCATCGCGCCCGGGTAGAACGACGCGATCTGGCTCTCGGCCTGATCGTTGGTGCACAGGAACCGGCCGGTGTACAGGTCCGCCGACACCCGCACCGACTCCAGATCGACGTTGTGGTCGCGGAGCCACTGCTCGTGCTCTGCCGGGAAGTCATGCCCGACTGCGCCGACCAGGATCGGGCGGTGGCCCAGCAGCCCCATGCCGAAGGCGATGTTGGCCGCGACCCCGCCGATGCGTACCTCGAGCGAGTCCACCAGGAAGCTCAGCGAGAGCCGTTCGAGCTGGCTCTCCACGAGTTGCTCGTGGAAGCGGCCGGGGAACGTCATCAGATAATCGTTCGCGATCGATCCAGTGCACGCGATGCGCATCGGCGGCCGCCACCTGCTCGGGGTCTGCAAACCACGTGAATGTAGTGCTTGTGACGCGTGGTCGACATCAGCCTGTCCATGCCGTGAACGGACCATGCGCCGCGCCCCGCCGCTCAGTGCGCGAGCAGGTCCGGCAATTCCCGGATGTCGCTCAGCTCTGCGTAGGGGCGGCCGTCGTGCTCGTGGTCGGCGACCTGCTCGTACTCCCAGGTCAACTGGTAGGGGATGTGCACCGCGTGGGCGCCGATGTCGAGCACCGGCAGCACGTCGGAGCGCAGCGAGTTGCCGACCATCACGAACGACGCCGGATCGACGCCGGCGCGTGCGAGCACCCGGCGGTAGCTGGCAGGGTCTTTCTCGGTCACGATCTCGACGATGTCGAAGTGCTCCGCGAGGCCCGACCGGGCGACCTTGGACTCCTGGTGGAAGAAGTCGCCCTTCGTGATGAGTGCCAGGCGATAGTTGGTGGCGAGGTGCGCGACCGTGTCGGCGACGCCGTCGAGCAGGTCCACGGGATGGCGCAGCATCTCCTTGGCCCAGTCGACGATGCGGGCGACGTCGTGTGCGGCGATCCTGCCGTCGGTGACGGTGATCGCCGTCTCGATGAGGGACAGGGCGAAGCCCTTCACCCCGTAGCCGAACAACTCGAGGTTGCGCCGCTCCGTCGTCAGCAGCCGCTCGTCGATGCCCGCATCGGGGGCGTAGCGCTCCACCATCACGCGGAAGCGCTCGTGTGTCGTCGCGAAGATCGACTCGTTGTGCCACAACGTGTCGTCGCCGTCGAGTCCGACGACGGTCACGGAGGGGTCGGCCGGGCGCATCATCCGCAACCCTACGCCGGGACGCTCCCGCCGCCACCTGTCGCCGATGTTGGTGAAGGCAGCGACACGCGGTGGTGGTCCAGAGCGCTCGACCACGCCCGTGGGCGAGGGCACGCCGTCGCGGGGCGGGCTACGATGCGCGGACCGCATGCAGCGCGGATCGTGGTCGCACGGACCAACCAGAGGACCGGATCCGCCGACAGTTGTTCTCCACCCCTGCTGAAAGGCCACTTCCAGTGGACACGCGCGTCGAACGTGTCGACGACACCACCGTCAAGCTCGCCGTCACCGTCGAGGGCCCCCGCGTCAAGGAGGCGCTCGACGAGGCGGCCCGCCACCTCGCCGACGAGGTCAAGATCCCCGGCTTCCGCAAGGGCCGCGTGCCGCGCAAGGTCCTCGAGAGCCGGCTGGGCAGGGGCGCGGTGATCCAGCACGCCGTCCAGGACTCCCTGCCGCAGTTCTACGCGGAGGCGGTGCGTGAGTCCGAGGTCGAGCCGGTCGGCCAGCCCGAGTACGAGCTCGACACCTTCGAGGAGGGCAAGGACGCGGCGTTCACCGCCACCGTCGAGGTGCGCCCCGACTTCGATCCGCCCGCGGTGGAGGGTGTGCGGGTGTCCCATCCCGCGTGGGAGGTCACCGACGCGGACGTCACCGCCGAGCTCGACCAGCTCCGCGAGCGCTTCGCCGAGGCCGAGACGGTCGACCGGCCGCTTCAGATCGGCGACCTGGCCGTTCTGTCCGTCAGCGCGACCTACCGGGGGGAGCCGGTCGAGGACGCCCGCATGGACGACCAGCTGTATCGGGTCAACGACCCGGAGCAGACAGGCCAGGCGCTTGACCGCGAGCTGCTCGGCAAGACACCCGGCAACATCGTGAAGTTCACCGACACCTTCGACGACCACGAGCGGGAGCTCGACTTCACCGTGATCGTCAAGGACGTCAAGGCGCTCAGGCTGCCCGACGCCGACGACGACTTCGCCATCACCGCCAGCGAGTTCGACACGATCGACGAGCTGCGGGCCAGCATGCGCTCGCAGCTCGCCGAGCAGAACCTGCGGCGCGCGCGCGAGTCATTGCGCGGTCGTGTGGTGGAGGCGGTCAGCGAGCTGGTCGACGTGCCGCTGCCCCGTGCCCTCGTCGAGCAGGAGGCGCAGTTCCAGCTCGCGCGCCTGGCGCGCGACGCGGAGCAGCACGAGATCCCGTTCGATCAGTACCTGCAGGCCGCCGGGACCACCTTCGAGGAGCTTCAGGAGCAGCTGCGCGACAACGCTCGGCGGACCGTGCGCGCCCAGCTCGTCGTCGACCGGATCGGCCGTGACGCCGGTGTCGAGGTGACCAACGACGACCTGACCCGGCAGCTGCTCGAGGAGGCCCAGCGGCTGCAGATGCCTCCGGACCAGCTCGCCGAGTTCATGAGCGAGCCTGAGCGTCTGGGAGTGCTCTTCTCCGACGCGTTCCGTCGCAAGACGATCGATCACATCATCGAGCGCGTGGAGATCACCGACGGCCCACCACCGGAGGTCGACGAGGTGGTCGACGGCGACGTCGAGGACGGGCCCGAGGGCGACGACGAGGCCGCCGGAGACGGAGACGCGACGGCCGATGGGACCGACGGATAGCCGGTGGCGTCCGACCAGGCCTGACGGGTGCGATCCGCCCGCCCCACCGGGCGGCGACGGCGCTAAGGTGTCGACAACCGCGCACGTGGACGACCAAGGAGCACACCAATGTCCACCTCGTCGCCGATGAACTACCTCGTGCCCATGGTCATCGAGCAGACCAACCGTGGCGAGCGGTCGTTCGACCTGTACTCGCGGCTGCTTAAGGACCGCATCATCTTCCTGGGGACGCCGATCACCGACGAGATCTCGAACGTGATCATGGCGCAGTTGATCCACCTCGAGGGTGAGGACCCCGGCAAGGACATCAACCTCTACATCAACTCGCCGGGTGGGTCGGTGACGAGCGCGCTGGCGATCTACGACACGATCGAGTTCATCAAGCCCGACGTGACGACGATCTGCATGGGGCAGGCCGCCTCGGCGGCCGCGATCCTGCTGGCGGCCGGCACCAAGGGCAAGCGGTTCGCGCTTCCCCACGCGCGCATCCTCATCCACCAGCCCCACGGCGGTGCGGAGGGGCAGTCGTCGGACATCGAGATCCAGGCGCGCGAGATCCAGCGGATCCGCGAACTGCTCGACCAGATCCTCTCGGAGAAGACGGGTCAACCGCTCGGGAAGATCACGGAGGACACCGACCGCGACTTCATCATGACGGCCGAGGAGGCTGTCGAGTACGGGATCATCGACCAGGTACTCCAGTCGCGCCGCCTCCAGGAAGTCCAGCTCGCCGCCAGCTAAGGTACGTGCTCGCCGTGCTGGCCGGTCGGGCCGTGGAGCGCGGCGACGTCAGTGCGCATCACGAGCCGACGGGTCCCGGGCACCTTTCCCAGGACCCTTCGTGCCCGGTACGATGAGACCCTCGCCGATGGGCGTAGGGTGACCGAGTCGATCAGCGGCAAAGGGAGCGAGCCAGCGACATGGCGAAGTTCGGTGAGAGTGGCGACCTGCTGAAGTGCTCGTTCTGCGGCAAGTCCCAGAAACAGGTCAAGAAGCTGATCGCCGGACCCGGTGTCTACATCTGTGACGAATGCATCGACCTGTGCAACGAGATCATCGAGGAGGAGTTCTCCGACGCGACCGAGCTCGTCTCCGGAGAGCTGCCCAAACCGGTCGAGATCTACGAGTTCCTCAACGACTACGTCGTCGGTCAGGACGCGGCGAAGAAGGCGCTCGCGGTCGCCGTCTACAACCACTACAAGCGCATCCGGGTCGGCGGGCAGCGTGAGGACGAGGTCGAACTGGCCAAGTCCAACATCCTGCTGCTGGGACCGACGGGGTCGGGCAAGACGCTGCTCGCCCAGACGCTCGCGCGTTTGCTCAACGTACCGTTCGCCATCGCCGACGCCACCGCGCTGACCGAAGCCGGCTACGTCGGCGAGGACGTCGAGAACATCCTGCTCAAGCTGATCCAGGCGGCCGACTTCGATGTCAAGAAGGCCGAGACCGGGATCATCTACATCGACGAGGTCGACAAGATCGCCCGCAAGAGCGAGAACCCGTCGATCACCCGTGACGTGTCAGGTGAGGGCGTGCAGCAGGCGCTGCTGAAGATCCTGGAGGGCACGGTGGCCAGCGTGCCGCCGCAGGGTGGGCGCAAGCATCCCCACCAGGAGTTCATCCAGATCGACACCACCAACATCCTGTTCATCTGTGGCGGCGCGTTCGCGGGCCTCGACACGGTGATCGAGCGTCGCATCGGCCGCAGCGGGGTCGGTTTCGGTGCGGACGTGCGCAGCCACAGTGAGAAGGACCTGTCGTTCCTGTTCAGCGAGGTCCTGCCCGAGGACCTGATCATGTTCGGCCTGATCCCAGAGTTCGTCGGGCGGCTGCCGGTCGTGTCGAGCGTCGATCCCCTCGACCGCGACGCCCTTGTGCGGATCCTCACGGCGCCCAAGAACGCGCTCGTCAAGCAGTATCAGAAGTTCTTCGACTACGACCGGGTCGACCTTCAGTTCTCCGACGACGCGCTGGAGGCGATCGCCGACCAGGCCATCCTTCGTGGCACCGGCGCCCGTGGCCTTCGCGCCATCCTCGAAGAGGTCCTGCTCAACACGATGTACGAGCTGCCCAGCCGCGGCGACGTCGGCGAGTGCGTGATCACCGGCGAGGTCGTACGCGAGCGGGTGAACCCGACGCTCGTCCCGCGCGCGGAGCCCGCACCCAAGCGCCGCCGCTCCGCCTAGCTCGAGCGTCGCGTCACCCGCCACCCGCCGCGGGGCCTATCCTTGGGCGCGCGTCCGCGTCGTGCCGAGCGCCGGCGACGGCGCCACGGCGCGGCGTGGGGAACGATCCGCTCACATCGCGCTGGTTGCGTCCCCACGAGGGACGCCCGCACGCGAGCCGGGCCGTGGACCCGGCGCGTGCCGCCAGGACACACCCGCACCGACGAACATGGCGCGAGCAATGACCAGGACGCTTCCGAAGACCTATGACCCCGCCGAGGTCGAAGCCCGACTGTACGCGTGGTGGGAGGAACGGGGCTTTTTCCACGCCGAGCCCGACGACCCGGGGGAGCCGTTCGCCATCACGTTGCCGCCGCCGAACGTGACCGGCAGCCTGCACATGGGCCACGCGTTGACCGCGGCTGTGGAGGACGCGATGATCCGCCACGCGCGTCAGTCGGGGCGCAACGCAGTGTGGCTGCCGGGCACCGACCACGCCGGCATCGCGACCCAGAACGTGGTCGAGCGCATGCTTGCCGAGGAAGGCATCTCCCGGCACGACCTCGGCCGCGAGCAGTTCCTCGAGCGGGTCTGGGCCTTCGTCGAGGAGACCGGCCCCTTCATCCAGCATCAGCACCGTCGCCTGGGCGCGGCGCTCGACTGGGACCGCGAGATCTTCACCTTCGACGAGCAGCGCTCGCGGGCGGTCCGCGAGGTCTTCTGCCGCTGGTACGACGAGGGCCTGATCTACCGCGGGTACCGCCTGATCAACTGGTGCCCGCGGTGCCACACGGCGCTGTCGGACATCGAGGTCGACCACGTCGACGAGGAGGGGGAGCTGGCGGAGCTGCGCTACCCGGGAACCGACGGCTCCCAGGGTGTCGTCGTGGCGACGACGCGCGCCGAGACCATGCTGGGTGACACGGCCGTGGCGGTCCACCCCGACGACGAGCGCTACCGCGACCTGATCGGCACGACGGTCATGCTGCCGCTGGTCGACCGCGAGCTGCCGATCATCGCTGACGCGCACGTCGATCCGCACTTCGGCAGCGGCGCCGTCAAGGTCACGCCGGCGCACGACCCCAACGACTGGGAGATCGGCCAGCGCCACGATCTGCCGGCGATCAACATCTTCACCGAGGACGCCCGCGTGAACGAGAACGGCGGGCCGTACGAGGGCCTCGACCGGTTCGAGGCGCGGCGCCGGGTGAAGCACGACCTGGATGCCCTCGGTCTGCTGGTCGGCGTGTCGCCGCGCGTCCATTCGGTCGGTCACTGCTCCCGCTGCAACACCATCGTCGAGCCGCGGCTGTCCGACCAGTGGTTCGTGCGCATGGGCCCGCTGGCGGAGCCCGCGATCGCTGCGGTGCGTGACGGGCGGACCCGCTTCATCCCCGAGCGCAACACCAAGACGTTCCTCGACTGGTTGGAGAACCTCCACGACTGGTGCATCTCCCGGCAGCTGTGGTGGGGCCACCAGATCCCGGCGTGGTACGACCGCGACGGCGCCATCCATGTCCGGCGCACGGATCCGACCCCGGAAGAGGTCGCCGAGCTCGGCCTCGAGCGCGACCCGGACGTGCTCGACACGTGGTTCAGCTCGCAGCTCTTCCCGTTCGTGAACCTGGGCTGGGACGGCGAGACGACGAGCACCCCCGAGCTCGACACCTGGTACCCGACGGCCGTGCTCGAGACCGGCTATGACATCAACACGTTCTGGGTCTCGCGGATGTTGATGGCCGGCCTGTCGATGATGGGAGACGTGCCGTTTCGCGTGGTCTACAACCACGGGATGGTCCGCGACCGCGAGGGCAAGAAGATGTCCAAGTCGTTCGGCAACGTGATCGACCCGCTGGAGTTCGTCGACCGCTACGGAGCCGACGCCCTGCGCTTCGCGCTGCTGCGTGCTTCGACGGCCGGGCAGGACGCGCCGTTGGCGGAGGAATGGGTCGAGGGCGCGCGTCGGTTCGCGAACAAGCTGTGGAACGCCGCGCGGTTCGTGCTGCTGTCGCTGGGAGATCCGGCGCACGCTGCCGAGGTGCCCGACGTCGACGCGCTCGCGCTGGAGGACCGCTGGATCCTGTCGCGGCTCGAGGATGTGCGTGGCGAGGTCGACGAGGCGATGGGCGAGTGGGACCTCGGCCGTGTGGCGCGTGCCCTGTTCCACTTCACGTGGGACGAGTACTGCGACTGGTACCTCGAGCTGGCGAAGCTGCGGACCGGTGACGGCGCCGACGGCGCGGCTGCTCGCTTGACCCTCAGTCACGTGCTCGACCAGACCATGCGCCTGCTGCACCCGCTGATGCCGTTCCTGACCGAGGAGGTCTGGCGGACGCTGCACGACGCCGACGACGCCACCACGATTCAGCGCGCACCGTGGCCGACAGCGGCTCCGGAGCGGCGAGACCCCGTCGCCGAGGCGCAGTTCGGCGCGCTGACCGAGGTCGTGTCGGAGCTCCGCAGGTTCCGCTCGGACCATGTCCTGCCGCCATCGGCACGCATCGACGTCGTCGCGGTCGCGGACGACAGCCAGCGGGCCGTCCTCGAGGGTGCGTTGGACGGCATCCGCCGCCTGGCCGGTGTCGACGGCTGGCAGTTCGCCGACGACGCCGACGGTGGGGCCGGCCCCCTGGGGCGCGTGACCGTCGACGGCGCCGACCTCTACGTGCCGCTGGCCGGCCTGATCGATCTCGACGAGGAGCGCTCGCGGCTCGCGCGCGAGCGCGAGCGTGCCCGCAGCGAGCTGGCCCGCGCGCGGGGCAAGCTGGCCAACGAGGGGTTCGTCACGCGAGCTCCGGCCGACGTCGTCCAGGCCGAGCGCGAGAAGGTCGACGAGTGGCAGCAGGCGATCGAGCGGCTCGACGCCCAGCTCCACAGCCTCGACCAGTGAGATGAGCAACCTCGTCGTCGACCTGCTGAGCCGCCGGCCGCCGGCGGACGACGACCAGCCTGAGCGCCTGCAGACCCTGCTGGAGCTGCTGGACCGCCCCGACCACGCCGTCCCGGCCATCTGGGTGGGTGGGACCCATGGCCGCAGCAGTGTCGTAGCGATGGTGGCCGCCCTGCTGGCCGCGCTGGACATCACCGCGGGAGCGACCACGCGTCCGCATCTGCAGGATCTGCGCGAGCGGCTGCGGATCGCCGGTGCGCTGATCCCGGCCGACACGCTGCGTGCACAGCTGACCTATCTCGACCCCTTCCTGCACGAGGTCGACGCCCGCTTCGCGGCGCCGCTCGGCTTCGACGAGGTGCTGCTGGCGATGGCCGTCACGTGGTTCGCCGACGCGCCCGTCGATGTCGCCGTTCACGAGGGCGCCCCGCTGCCGACCGGCCGCAGCGACGTGAAGGTGACCCTCGACCCGGTCGGCGGGGCGGTCGTGCGGACCGCCGACGGTGCCGAGCACGTCGCCGGCGATGCCTACGACGTGGCTGACCGTGAGATCGCGGTCGGCGGCCAGCAGCTGACCTTGCGGGGCGTCGCAACGACGGTGTCGGACGTGTACCTGCCCCTGCACGGCCGGCACCAGGCTGACAACGCGGCCGTGGCGCTCGCCGCGGTCGAGGGCTTCCTCGGGTATTCCGGTGGACTCGACGCTGATCTGATCCGCGGCGCGTTCGCGCGGCTCCGGCTGCCGGGCCGGCTGGAGGTCGTGCGGCGCACGGATGGGGCCAGCGTCCTGCTCGACGGCGCTCGTGACGCCACCGCGGCGAGGGCGTTGGCCGCGGCGCTGACGACGGAGTTCGCGGTCCGGCACCGCGTCGGCGTGCTCGGCCTGTGCACCGACGATCCGGCCGCGGTGCTGCAGGCGCTGACCCCGGCCCTGGACCACCTGGTCGTCGCCCCTGCGCCGACGCCGGACGCGACGCCGTCGGCCGAGGTCGTCGCCGCCGCGCAGGGGCTCGGGGTGAGGGTGGAGTCCGCTGGATCGATCGACGACGCGCTGGAGCTGGCATCGGGCGTGGCGACAGTGGAGGACGTGGTCGTCGTGGCCGGCGGGCTGCAGACGGTCGGCGCTGCACGACGACTGCTGGGCCTCGACCCCGTGGACGACCTGTTCGACCGTACGTGAACGTGCCGCACGTCTAGCATGAGGGCCTGGTCATCCACCGCTCTCGACGAGGTACGGCGACGCATCATGAGTGAGCGCACCCTGATCCTGGTGAAGCCCGACGGCGTCCGCCGGGGCCTGATCGGCGAGGTCATCTCGCGCATAGAGCGCAAGGGTCTGACGATCGCCGAGTTGCAGCTGCGTACGCTCGACCACGCCATTGCCAAGGAGCACTACGCCGAGCACACTGACAAGCCGTTCTTCGGCGAGTTGGTGTCGTTCATCACCAGCGGCCCGCTGGTCGCCATGGCGGTCGAGGGACCCGAAGCGGTCACGGCGATGCGCACCCTGATGGGCGCGACCAACCCGGTCGAGGCGGCGCCGGGATCGATCCGCGGGGACTACGCCACCGTGATCACAGAGAACATCGTGCACGGCTCCGACTCGCCGGCGTCGGCGGAACGCGAGCTCAAGCTGTTCTTCGGCTGACGCCATCGACCCTTCTGGGGAGGGGTCCGCCACATTGGTCGGCCGGCGCCCCGGGCGGTGGGTGGCCGACGCGCTTGGGGAGGCAGTCTGCCACATTGGTCGGCCGGCTCCCCACAGCGTCGTCGTCCACAGCGTCCGGCCGCCGCGACTGTCGCGATCCGCGCGGGCGGCGCACGATGCGTGCCGTCTCCGTCGGCGAACGGGAGCGGTCGTGCAGCTGTGTCCACTGATGTCTCCGACGATGGCCTTCCGGCCGGGCCCGCCGGAGCAGCGCGTCCAGGTGACCACCCCCGACAGCGCGCTCGCGGTCGTCCGACCGCTCCTGGCCGACCGTGATCGCGAGTGCGGCGTCCTCGTCGCCCTCGACACCCGGCACCGCGTCATCGGCACGACGCTGATCTCCGTGGGCACCGCCGCGACCACGTTCCTGGCGCCGCGCGAGGTGTACCGGGATGCCCTGCTGCTCGGCGCGTCGGCCGTCGTCGTGGCCCACAACCACCCGAGCGGCGATCCCACGCCATCGGCCGACGACGAGCGGATCACTCGCCGGTTGGCGGAGGCGGGAGCGACGCTGGGCGTGGACCTGCTCGACCACATCGTGGTGGGAGATCCGGACTGGACGAGCCTGGCACGCGTCGGCACGGGAGGGCTGTAGCGCAAGCGAGGTCGATGTGGACAGCCTGCGGCACCGGCGCGTGGGTTCGCGGCCGGCGGTCGCGCGGTCCGCGCCTGCCCGGTCCTGCCGCGTCCCCGTCCTATGCTGTTCGCCGAGCCTGGGTCAGCGGTCACGGAGGTCAGGTGCAGAGTATGCTCGCTGCCAGTGCGCTGTTCGGCCGCGACCTCGCGATCGACCTCGGGACCGCGAACACCCTGGTCTACGTGCGCGGCCGTGGCATCGTGCTCTGCGAGCCCTCGGTGGTCGCTATCAACACGACGACCGGGACGCTGCTGGCCGTCGGCGCCGAGGCCAAGCGCATGATCGGTCGCACCCCCGGACACATCTCGGCGATCCGGCCGCTCAAGGACGGTGTGATCGCCGATTTCGACGTGACCGAGCAGATGTTGCGCTACTTCATGCAGAAGGTCACTGGCCGCCGTCCATCGCTGCTGACCAAGCCCCGCGTGGTGGTGTGCGTGCCCAGCGGTGTCACGGGCGTCGAGCAGCGCGCCGTCGAAGAGGCGTCGGTGCGCGCCGGAGCGCGCTCGGCGTTCATCATCGAGGAGCCGATGGCCGCGGCCATCGGTGCGGGGCTGCCCGTCCACGAGCCCACCGGCAACATGATCGTCGACATCGGTGGCGGCACCACCGAGGTCGCGGTGATCTCGCTGGGGGGCATCGTGACCAGTGTGTCGATCCGCATCGCGGGCGACGAGCTCGACGAGGCGATCGTCACCTACATCAAGAAGCACCACTCATTGATGCTCGGCGAGCGCACGGCCGAGGAGATCAAGCTCGCCATCGGCAGCGCCCACCCGCTCGACGAGGAGATGCAGGCGGAGATCCGCGGCCGGGACCTCATCTCGGGCCTGCCCAAGACGATCGTCGTGTCGGACGCCGAGATCCGGGAGGCGATCGAGGAGCCGGTCAGCTCGATCGTGTCGGCCGTGCGCAACACGCTCGACCGCACACCCCCCGAACTCGCCTCGGACATCATGGAGCGGGGCATCGTGGTGGGGGGTGGCGGCGGGCTGCTGCGTGGCCTGGTCGAACTGTTCCGAGCCGAGACAGGCATGCCGGTGGGCCTGGCGTCGGAGCCGCTGCACGCGGTGGCCGAGGGCTCGGGCAAGTGTCTCGAGGAGTTCGAGACGCTCAAGCGGGTGCTGATCTTGACATCGCGTCACTGACCGCAAGCGCGCAGGGACCGACGTCCGGCCCGGTCGGGCCGGGACGGGTCCGACGGAATCGACGCTCCGGTCGTCGCGGTGGTGACGACAGTGCGGATGCGCTGCCCGCTGCCGCGCCCGGGAAGCGATGATGCGCGCCCTGGGCACCCGTGGTCACCCTGGCCGTCGCCGCGGTCGGCATCGGCATCGGCGGATCTGACGGGGCGATCACGGTTCGGCGCCGGTGTCGTCCTCGACCTCCTGGCGGGTCCGGCCTTGCCGGTCGTGGGTACGCGCTCGTCGGGTTGGCGGTGGGATCTGTGCCGGCATGGCTCGCCCGCGCGTGCTCGGACCCGTGGCGGTGTTCCGCCGTTGGTGCTCCCCTGGTGGGCGCCGGCGCGGCCGCCACAGTGGCACCCCCCGGGTCTCGCGACATCGGCGTCGTCCTTGCCCGTCGGGATGGTGGCCGCCGCAGCACTCGCAGGCGCGATAACGCGATAGCCTGTCCCAATGGTCGTACGTCTCCTCAGGGGATCACTACCCGAACGCGCCCGCCCGGCGTAGAGTTTTCCCACGACGAGGGCGCGTCGCGACTTGCGAAGTCTTCTGGAATCTTGCGCAGTGATGAGGATGGAAGCGCATGCGGGTGCTCGGCGTGCTGGCGGCGTGGGGTGTGCTCGCCGTGCTCGCCACCATGTTCTTCGCGCTCGGCGGTTCCCTCGGCTACCGGCGCGGTGTCAGGGACACGCTCAACCAGATCCGTGAGCGTCGCAGCGGCAACGGCGGGTGTCGGCCGCTGCCCGCCAACCACATGCGTCGCCGCTCGAGCGGGCACGCCCGTCCCGGAGCGCGGGCGCGCCGCACGCGATGGCGTCCGCGGCACGCCGGCGCCGCGGTCGTGGGGCCGACGCGAGCCGCTGGGCATGTGCGGTCCGACCCCCGTGTGGTCGCACTGTCCATCACCGTTGCGGCGCTCCTGTTGATCGGCGTGCCAGGCGCGGCGATCGGCGCCACAACGGCGCGTCCCGGTGAGTCGCTGTACACGGTGCGGCGTGGACTCGAGAACGCACGGGTGGCGCTGGCCAGGGGGGCCGAGGACGACGCTAAGGTGCACGTCGAGCTGGCCGCCGCACGGCTGGTGGACCTGCAGGGCCTCGTCGGCGACGACGCGGCACCGGAGGTCATCACCGACGTCAGCCTCAACCTCGCGGACCATGCAGACGCCGCAGCCAGCCAGTTGACCGCGGTCGCGGACCCGACGCGGTCCACACTCGGTGCGCGGCTCGAGGACGTCACCACCAAGCAGGTCGAGGTAATGGACGATCTCGTGCCATCCGACTGCGACAGCGGTCACTGCCGTGCGCTCCACGAGACACGGCAGAGCACGGTCGCGCTCAGGGAGACCACCGAGCACGAGGTCGCCGTCTCCGATCGACCCGTACAGGCCGACAAGGACGGGGTCGTCACCGCGTCGGAGGTCGAAGACCCCAGCGCCGACGCCCCGGTCGCCGCGACTGGCACAGACGCACAGGATGCCGGCGACGCCGAGCCGAGCGACGCGGGGACCAGCGAAGACGTCTCGCCGCCGACCGCGGCCGACGCAGCGGCGGGCCGCGCCCCCCAGGACGCCACGTCGGAGCCATCGCCGAAGCCCAGCAACGGCACCGAGCCCACGGCGACGCCGTCGCCGATCCCCAGTCCGCCGCCGAGCAACAGCCCGACGCCGACGGAGCCGCCCGCAGGGTCACCCGCGACCGAGCCGGACGCGCCACCCGCGGCCACGAGCGGCGCCGGTGGCACGGACGCCACCGCGCCCGACACCGCCGGGCAGTGACACGATGACCGGCCGCGAGCGCGGCTGACCACCGTCCACCGCCGCTGGCACCTCGCCGGCTGCTGCGCAACATCGTGCGAACGACGATGCTGCCGCGCCCTGCCGACGAGCGGACACGGTTGCGGCCGACGTTCGTCGACACGCTGCCCGGGAGCGGGCCCCTGGTGCTGCTCGCCCGCCTGTGGTTCGTGCAGATCGTGCAGCGAGCGGTACGCCGCCCTGGCCGAGCGCGGTCGGATGCGCGCCGTCGCTGACGAAGCACCGCGCGGCTGGATCCCCGACAGGCTCGGCCGAGTGCTGGTCGACAACCGGCAGGTCCACGTCATCGGGGTCCGGCTCGCCGGCGCACGGGTACGGCACGTGGTGGTCCTGGCGGCCATCGGACTGGCGGCGATCGGGTTGCGGTCTGGTGCCCGTCATCGGCCTGCCGTGCCGCTGGTGTTCCGCTGACCGCGCGAACCTCGTCGCGTCACTGGCGATGGTCGGCCGGATGGTCAGCGTGCACCGCGCTGCGCGGCAGCGGCCGGGCCTCGCGGCGGGACGACGAAAGGCTAGACTCCGAACCACGCGTTGACCGCGTCGTCACGACGCTCCGCCAAGAACTGCACAATGTCCCATGCAACCACAGCACAATCGGTCTGGCCCCGCCTCGAGCCACTGCTCACCGGCGTGCGCAAGCCCGCCCGCTACGTCGGTGGCGAGGACAACATCGTTGTCAAGGACCACGCCGACACCGACGTACGCTGGCTGCTGATCTACCCCGACGCCTACGAGATCGGCCAGCCCAACCAGGGCATCCAGATCCTGTACGAGGTGCTCAACGAGCGCGAGCGCACGGTCGCCGAGCGCGCATTCGCACCCTGGCCCGACATGGAGCAGCTCATGCGGGAGCGCGACATCCCGCTGTTCAGCCTGGAGAACCACCTGCCGCTGCGCGCGTTCGACGTCGTGGGGTTCAGCCTCGCCGCGGAGGTGGGGTACACCAACCTCCTCAACTGCCTGGATCTCGGTGGGCTCGCCCTGCGTGCGGCCGATCGCGGCGATGATGACCCGCTCGTCATCATCGGCGGGCACGCGGCGTTCAACCCCGAGCCACTGGCCCACTTCGTGGACGTCGCGATCGCCGGGGACGGCGAGGAGTTCGTGCTGGAGCTGAACGAGCTCATCGCAGCGACGCGCCGCGCGGGCAGGGATCTGTCGCGCGCGGACCTGTGTGAGCGTGTGGCCCGGATCGACGGCGCATATGTACCGGCGTTCTACGAGCCGCGCTACACCACCGACGGGAGGCTGGCCGGCACGTTCCCCCGGCGTAGCGGCGTGCCCTACCGGGTACCGAAGCGCACGGTCAGTGACCTCGACCAGTGGCCGTACCCCAAGAAGCAGCTCGTGCCGTTGACCGAGACCGTCCACGAGCGCTACGCCGTCGAGATCTTCCGGGGGTGCACCCGCGGCTGTCGGTTCTGCCAGGCCGGCATGATCACCCGCCCGGTCCGAGAGCGATCGAAGGAGACCGTGAAGGAGATGGTGGCCCAGGGCGTCGCCAACACAGGTCTGAACGAGGTGGGCCTGCTGTCGCTGTCCAGCGCGGACCACTCCGAGATCCTCGGCATGTGTGGCGATCTGGCGGACACCTACGAGGGAACGGCCACAAGTCTGTCGCTTCCGTCGACGCGGGTCGACGCCTTCAATGTGCTGCTCGCCGACGAGCTGATTCGCAACGGCCGGCGGACCGGCCTGACGTTCGCCCCCGAGGCGGGGACCGAGCGCATGCGGCGCGTGATCAACAAGATGGTCACCGAGGCCGACATGTTGCGCACGGCGGAGACCGCGTTCGCGAACGGCTGGCGCCACATCAAGCTGTACTTCATGATCGGTCTGCCGACCGAGCGCGACGAGGACGTCATCGCGATCGCCGAACTCGGCCTGAAGGTCCTCGCCATCGGACGGGAGTACGGACGCAAGAACAAGGTCACGGTGTCGGTCGGCGGATTCGTCCCCAAGCCCCATACACCGTTCCAGTGGTGCGCGCAGGACCGACCCGAGGAGCTGTCGCGCAAGCTCGGGCTGATCAAGTCGCGCGTCGCGCGCGACCGCAACCTCAACCTGCGCTATCACGACCCCGAGCCGGGCGTGATGGAGGGGCTGCTCGCCCGCGGCGATCGCCGGGTCGCCGACGCGATCGCGCGCGCCTTCGAGCTCGGCGCCCGTTTCGACGGCTGGAATGAGCACTACGACCACGCGCGCTGGATGCGGGCGTGCGACGACGTAGGCGTCGACGTCGGCTGGTTCTGCCACCGCGAGCGTGGCGAGGACGAAGTCATGGCGTGGGATCACATCGACTCCGGCCTCGAACGCGACTGGCTGTGGTCGGACCTACAGGACGCCGTCCGTGAGAAGCCGCTGGACGACTGCCGGTGGATCCCGTGCTACGACTGCGGTGTGTGCCCCGGCCTCGACCTCGCCCACCAGACCAACCACGACGGTGCCGCACCGCTCGACCCACGTGTCGCTCCGCTCCGCGCGACCGACGGTGAGCCTTCGGCACGCAGGTACCTCCCCCTCCATGCGGGTCAGAGCTAGATACGCCAAGGACGGCCGGCTGCGGTTCATCTCCGCCATCGACCTCGGTCGCGTCTGGGAACGCGCGCTGCGTAAGGCGGACCTGCCGATCGGCTACAGCGAGGGGTTCACGCCCCACCCGAGGGTCAGCTTCCCCGACGCACTGGCGTTGGGATATGCCTCGACCGGCGAGTACGTCGAGCTGGTGTTCGCCGTGCCCGTCGACGTCGACCGTGCCGTCGCGGTGTTCAACGCCGTGGCACCCGAGGGTCTGCGGATCCTTGATGCCACTGTGGTCGTCGACGGCGCCCCGCGCATCGCAACGTGGTTGCGCGCGTCGCTGTGGGACCTGCGATACCCTTCGGATGACGACGGCAGACTCGACAGCGGCGTACGAGCGCTCGCTCATGCGGAGCGCCTCCCGGTCGACCGGGATCGCAAGGGCACGACCACGCGACTCGATCTCAGGCCGGCGCTGCACATGATCGCTGCACACGACAACGCCGTTCGCGTGATCCTGCACCACACCGAACCACCGTTTCGCCCGACCGAACTGCACCAGTCGCTGTGCGCGACCGGCGGCCTCGCTGGGCTCAACGCCCCGCGGCTCGTGACGCGAATCGCGCAGGGCAGTCCCGAAGCCGACGGGCTGCGCGAGGCACTGTCCGACAGGCTCCTGCCGCTGGTGCCGCACGACAGCACGGTCGCGGCGGGATGAACAGACCAGAGGATTCCATGACCGACGACACCACCACACGGACCCGACGCAGGGTGCGTGCCCGCGACCGTGGCAGCCAGTCCGACGGCGCGGAGCGCACGCGTCAGCGCAGTTCGGGCGACGGAGAGACGCAGCACACGACCAGTCCCGGAGGCGACGGCGGCCGTGTCCGCCGCCGCGTTCGCAAGCGCTCAGTGCCGGGCGCAGGCGACGTCACGCCCACGGCTCCCGACGCCTCCGACATGGACACGACCGACGCGACGCAGAAGGGCGGTGGCGACGCTGACGGTGGCGGCACGGAGCACGGCGGGACCTCGTCGGCCGGGCGCCGGGAGCGCGACGGCGGCGTCCCGTCGACCGGCGGCGCGACGGGCAACGGGGCGGGGAAGGACGAGGCGGAGGACACGGGCGGCAAGGGGTCGGACGCCGGGTCCGGCGGAGGGACGTCCGACACGAAGGAGGACGCCGCCGACGCCAGGGACGACGACGGTTCCGACCGGATGTCGTCGCGCAAGCAGCGCGATCGCAAGGGACGTCGGCGGTCGTCGGGCAGCTCCCCGCGTGGCGGCGTCAGCGAGGAGGTCCGGCGGTCGGTCACCGAGGGGCCGCCCCGGCGCATGCTGGTGTCGGTCGGCAGCCAGCGCACCGAGGTCGCGGTGCTCGAGGAGCGGGATCTCGTCGAGCACTACGTGACCCGCAAGGAGAGCGAGAGCTACGTCGGCAACATCTACCTCGGCCGCGTGCAGAACGTCCTGCCCGGCATGGAAGCCGCGTTCGTCGACATTGGCAAGGGCCGCAACGGTGTGCTCTACGCCGGGGAGGTCAACTACGACGACGAGGACCTCGAGTCCAAGGCACCCCGCATCGAACAGGCGCTCAAGCCCGGGCAGACGGTGGTCGTGCAGGTCACCAAGGACCCGATGGGCACCAAGGGCGCCCGCCTCACCCAACAGCTGTCGTTGGCCGGGCGGTTCTGTGTCCTCGCGATCGAGGACGGCACGGTCGGCATCTCGCGCAAGCTTACCGACGCCGAACGGGACCGGCTGCGCGAGACCCTGCGCGACCTCAAGCCCGACGGCTACGGGCTGATCGTACGCACCGCAGCAGCGGCCGCCACCGACGAGCAGCTCGAGGCCGATGTCAAGCGGCTGCTCGCACGCTGGGAGCAGGTTCAGCAGCGCCTGGCCGATGCCAAGCCACTCACCGAGCTGTACCGCGAACCCGAGCTCGCGATGCGCGTGATCCGCGACGTGTACGGGCCCGAGTTCGTCGAGCTGATCTGTGACGACCCGGATCTGAGCGATCAGATCGAGGAGTACCTGAATGACGTCACCCCGGACCTGGCGTCAACGCTGCAGCGCTACGCCGGCGACGAACCGCTGTTCACCGCGT
Source organism: Euzebyales bacterium (assembly GCA_035461305.1). NCBI lineage: Bacteria > Bacillati > Actinomycetota > Nitriliruptoria > Euzebyales > Euzebyales bacterium. The sequence continues at coordinate 24,846 of DATHVN010000049.1, forward strand.
ACGAGATCACCAACCAGGTCCGCCGGGCACTCGAGAAGAAGGTCTGGCTGCCATCGGGCGGCTACCTGATCATCGAGAAGACCGAGGCGATGTGGGTCATCGACGTCAACACCGGCAAGTTCGTCGGTGACTCCAACCTCGAGGAGACAGTGCTCAAGAACAACCTCGAGGCCGCCGAGGAGATCGCGCGGCAGCTTCGGCTCCGCGACATGGGCGGCATCATCGTCATCGACTTCGTCGACATGATCCTGCCGGCCAACCGCGACGAGGTCCTCAAGCGCTTCAAGCGCGAGTTGGCGCGGGACAAGACCAAGTCGCGCGTGATGGAGATCTCCAAGCTCGGCCTGGTGCAGATGACACGCAAGAACGTCAGCCAGGGCCTGACCGAGACGTTCACCAGGACCTGCGACTGCTGCGAGGGACGTGGCGCGCAGATCGTGGACAAGGCGCTCAAGCGTTGAGCTTCTCGGGCGCCGGTCACGTGTGGGCGTGTCCCGGATCTCGACCGACCCCACCCCACACGCTGCGACGTTCTGACACTGCGACTCGCCGGGCAGTCAGAAGGTGAACGCGTTGAACGGCGCGCGGTCCGACGCGAGCAGGGCGCCCAGCCGCAGCAGCGCGCCCGGCGTCCGCTCGTCGATCACGCCAGCCCCGCCCAGCTCGGTGGGGGCGTGCCCACCGAGTGACAGGCTGGCAAGATCGCCGACGTCGAGCGCGAGGTCGGCCGCCGCGTCCGACGGCGTGCAGCACAGGCGCGTGCCGTCGCCCTCCAGCGCCCAGCGTCGGGTGTTCCAGGGGCAGAACGGGTCAACGACGTCGAGGACGACGCCGGCGTCGCCGGTCGTGGCCCGCTGTGACAGCGCGGCGCCGACGTCGATCAGCCGCACGTGCAGCGGGTCGCCCAGCGTGCGGTGCAGACGGCGATCCTCGGCGAGCCACCACGGCAGCGGCGTGTCGACCGGCAGGCGGCGGATCTGGACGTGCTGCACGAGGTCGATGCCGAACAGGAACGCCCACAGCTGGCGGTGCGCCTCGACGTCGGTCGCCATGCACTGCTCGACCTGCAGGGTGGCGTCTGGCCCCGTCTCGTCCCAGCCGCCCTTGATGCGGTACGTCGCATAGGCCCGATCGCCGATCGCGGCGATGAACCGCTCGCTCGAGCCGTCGCGCTCGCCTGCGGGGTCCCACATGAGCAGGTGACGCCACATCGGATCGGGCAGCGCCATCATGCCCGGCACCTCGCGAGCGACGGCGTTGTAGATCGGAGGCACGTGCTCCAGCGCCACGTCGGGGATCAGCAGCTCGACGTCGGCGGGCGTGACCGGCGCGCGCATCGTCGTCCACGGACGGTCGATGTGCGCGACCAGGCTCCGGGTCGCCGGACCGTAGCCGAAGCGGCCGTAGATCGTGGACTCCGACGCGTACAGCGCCGCCCAGGTCCGTCCGTCGGCGTGCAGGTAATCGAGCTGGCGACGCATCAGCGACGTGAGCACGCCGCGGCGCCGATGCGTGGGCAGGACCGTCACCGTCGTCACACCGGCGCAGTCGACGGCGACCGCGCCCGGCAGCGTCATCTGGTACTCGAGCACGGTGGTCGTGCCCACGATGCGACCGCCGTCGCGGGCTACCAGCGACAGTGACGGGTCCGCCAGCTCGAGCTCGATGAGGTGTGCCACGGCGTTGTCGTCGAGCGTGTGGCCGAACGTCCGCATCGCGGTCCGGACGAAGTCGGTGACCTCATTGGGCTGCAGTGGTCCGATGGGGTAGCGCGGCGCGGAACGGGCCACGTGGAGGCCTTCTCGTTGGCATTCGGGAAGCGATGAGCATACAGTGGTCGCGCACGTTCGCGCGTGCGCGTCGCGGCGAGCCTGAAGTCGGTGGACCCGGATCCACGACCCCAATGGCGGGCCGGCTCCGCCCGACGGCACGACGCCACGGTCCGCTCCCGTCACCGTCCGGATCACGTGCACGCCGGGCGTGGTCGCAGCGGCGACCCGCCACAGCAGCGAAGAGAACCACAGGAGCACATACCATGCAGGCTGTCATCGCGACCGGTGGCAAGCAGTACCGCGTCGCCGTGGGCGACGAGCTCGAGGTCGAGCGTCTGAGCGCCGGTGACGACGGCACGGTCACACTGACGCCGGTCATGGTCGTGGGCGACGACGGTGCCGTCAGCGCCACCCCAGACGAGCTCGACGGGGCGGCGGTCACCGCGACCGTGCTCGACGAGACCCGCGGGCCCAAGCTGACGGTGTTCATGTACCGCAACAAGACCGGGTACCGGCGCAAGACCGGTCACCGCCAGCGTCGGTCCCGCATCCGGATCGACGCGATCGACGTCTAGGAAGGACCCAGCCATGGCCCACAAGAAGGGCGGCGGCTCGTCCAACAACGGCCGTGACTCCAAGCCCAAGATGCTGGGCGTCAAGCGGTACGGCGGGCAGGTCGTGACCGCGGGCTCGATCATCGTCCGCCAGCGCGGCACCCGGATCCACCCCGGTCGCAACGTCGGTCGTGCCAAGGACGACACTCTGTTCGCGCTCGCCGACGGCACCGTGTCGTTCCGCACCTCGGGATCACGCAAGTACGCCGAGGTCGAAGCCGTCTGACAGCTCCCTACGGTGCCGGTGCTCCATGCATCGGCACCGTCGTCGTGTCGGGAGCTGTGCGTCCGCCCGGACAGCCTCCGCGACCACGAACGCATGCGCGTTCAACGCGCACCTGGGCACGTGCCGGGTCCGCCGACGCGCGTGCCCGCGTGTGCGGCCAGCGTGCTATCCATTGGCTGATGTTCGTCGACAAGGTCAGGATCGAGGTGCGCGGCGGACGGGGTGGCGACGGCGTCACCGCGTTCCAACGCCAGCCCTACGAGCCGTACGGGCCACCCAGCGGCGGTGACGGTGGCACCGGCGGCAGCGTCGTGCTGATCGCCGATCCCGACGTGGCGACCCTGCTGGACTACCATCACCGGCCGCACCGGACGGCCAACCGGGGGCGCAACGGGGAGGGCGACCGCCGTCGCGGAGCCGGCGGCGACGATGTCATGCTGTCGGTGCCCGTGGGGACGGTCGTCACGACCGACGACGGTCAGGTGCTGGCTGACCTCGCCCGACCCGGTGACCGCGTGGTCGCGGCCCGCGGCGGTCGCGGTGGGCGGGGCAACGCCGCGCTGCGAACCAGCCGGCGCCGGTCGCCGAAGTTCCACGAGCGCGGGGAGCCGGGCGAGCAGCGCTGGCTGCAGCTCGAGCTGAAGCTGGTCACCGACGTCGCGCTGGTCGGTCTGCCCAACGCTGGCAAGTCCTCGCTGATCGCGCGGTTGTCGGCCGCGCGGCCGAAGATCGCCGACTACCCGTTCACGACCCTGACGCCCAATCTCGGTGTCGTCGCCGGTGACGATATCGACCTGGTCGTCGCCGACGTGCCGGGGCTGATCGGAGGCGCCAGCGATGGCCGGGGCCTGGGGCACCAGTTCCTGCGCCACGTGGAACGGGCGCGGGTGCTGGTGCACGTCCTGGACTGCGCGAGCTACGAGCAGCGCGACCCGCGAGACGACCTGCGGACGGTGCTCGACGAGCTGCGTGCCTACGACGCACGCGAGGGTTGGACGCTGCGTTTCACCGACCGCCCCGCACTCGTGGTGCTCAACAAGGTCGACGCCGGTCGAGACACGGCCGAGATCGTCCGTGACGACCTGGTCGACGACGGCTGGGAGGTGCTCGAGACGAGCGCGGTCACCGGCGAGGGCGTGGACGCGCTGCGGTGGCGGCTGATCGACCTCGTCCGCACGTCGCGCCTCCACGATCCGTCCCCTGTCACGGCCGCCGACGGCCCCGCGCCCGTCCTCCGGCCGATCCAGGCGCCACCCTCCGTCGAGGTCATGAGGGTCGCCGCGGGCTGGCGCGTCTCGGCCGACAACGTCGAACGCTGGGTCCGCATGAGCGACCTGGACAACACGGAGGCGGTGCAATACTTGCAGGACCGGATGGAGCGCGCCGGCGTGTACCGGGCGCTGCTCGACGCGGGCGCACAACCTGGCGACGATGTCGACATCGCCGGCAACGTGTTCACGTTCGAGCCTCCGGTCAGCGCCGACGAGCCTGATCCCGCCGAGGACGACTGACACCCATGCAGCGCTTCCCCCGACCCGAACTGGTCGTGGTCAAGGTCGGCTCCAACAGCCTGCGCGGCACCAACGGTGGGCTGGACGGCGCCTACGTGGTCGACCTCGTCGCCCAGCTGGCGAAGCTGGCGGGAACCGGGGCGCGGGTCGTGCTGGTGTCCAGCGGGGCGGTCGCAGCCGGCATGGGTCCTCTGAGCATGCGGACGCGCCCGCCCGACCTGCCAGGGCTGCAGGCGGCCGCCAGCGTCGGCCAGGGTCTGTTGCTGCACCGCTACCAGTCGGCGTTCGCGACCCATGGGATGGCGTGCGGCCAAGTGCTGCTCATGGCAGGTGACATGGTCGACCGGCGGCGTTACCTCAACGCGCGCAACACATTCGAGCGTCTGCTCGATCTCGGTGCCGTGCCCGTCGTCAACGAGAACGACACCGTCGCCACCGAGGAGCTCCGGGTCGGCGACAACGACCGCTTGGCGGCGCTCGTCGCGAGCATGCTGGGTGCCGACCTGCTGGTTCTGCTGTCCGACGTGGACGGCCTGTACGCAGAGGACCCGCGTCGCGACTCCGACGCCGCGCCGCTCGACCACGTCGACGACCTTGACGACGTCGATCGCGAGGGCATCGGACGGAGCGGATCCGGGGTCGGGACCGGCGGCATGGTCACCAAACTCGACGCGGTACGCATCGCCACCCTCGGCGCAGCACAGGTCGTGATCGCCAACGCGCGGCGGCCAGGTGTGATCGCCGAGGTCGCCGCCGGCGCACCCGTGGGCACATGGTTCCCCGCCCGTGACCGCCCGGAGCGCCGAAAGCTGTGGATCGCGTTCGCGACGGCGCCACAGGGGTCGCTGGTCATCGACCACGGTGCGGTGCGGGCGCTGGTTGAGCGTGGCTCGTCGCTGCTGGCCGTCGGCATCACCGAGGTGCGCGGCGGGTTCGACGCCGGATCCGCTGTCAACGTCGTCGGGCCGGACCACCAGCTGGTCGCACGGGGACTCGTCGCGTTCGCGGCCGACGAGGTGCGGGGCATGCTCGGCCGCAGCAGTGGCGAGTTGAAGCCCGACCGCCGACGTGCGGTGGTCCATCGCGACTCGCTCGTCCTGCTGGCCTGAGCGCCGTTCGCGAGCACGTCGGCGTCGGGGTCACGATCACGGTCAGGTCACGGCCCGGTGCCGACCGCGTCGAACCGGAGCACAGCCCCATCCCTGGTCCCTGCGACCACGGCTCCGTCGCCGGGTGCGAGTGCAGTGATGGTCGTGGACTGCTCGGCCTGCCAGCGCTCGTCGCCGGACGCCACGTCCAGCCCGCGGACGCGGCCCCCGCGTTCCGCGACGACCACCGTGGTGCCGGCCGTCGTCGCCGCGGTGATCCGGCTGGTGACGGGCGCGCTCCAGCGCGGACCGCCCGTCGCGCGATCCAGCGCCGTGACCGTCGCGCGGGTCACCACGACGACCGTGTCGCCATCGACGAGCAGGCGCGGGTGTGCGTTCCGCGCACCTCCGATGCGACGGCACCACTGCCGTGTGGCGTCCGCGCGCGCCAGGCTGCACACGGTCCCGTTGCGTCGCGCCAGCAGGACCCCGTCGTCGAGCAGCGTCAGGGAGTCGCGCCACGGCCGCGCCACGTCGACCCGGAAGACCTCGTCCTCGATCTGCATCCGGTCTGCGCCTGAGGGGTACAGCTCGGACTCCGGGTCGAGCCCGAACAGCGTGCGGTTCTGCAGGATCGTCACCAGCTCGGCGTCGGCGTCGATCGCCGCGTTCTGCCGGGCCGGGATCACCTCGCCATGGAAGTGCCACTGCTCGACGCCGGTGGCGGCGTCCATCGCCATGAGCTCGGGGAGGATGCGGCCCGGGCCCATGCCGTACACGGGCCCGCTGGACGCTGCGCTCAGCCCGCCGGTCGGCGTGTACTGATCGTTGCGTGTCCACAGCCGCCGCCCGTCATCGAGTGCGCGAGCCGTCAGACCGGCCGGAGTCCGGTAGACGAGCGCGTCGTCGGTGACCGTCGCGTCCGTGACTTCGCCGTCGACCCGCTCCCGCCAGCGCGTGTCACCGGTGGCCGGGTCGAGTGCGGCGACGGTGTCCCCGGCGACCAAGGCGATGGCGTCGCCGGCCGCGTCGAGCATGCGCACGCCTCCGTCGGCCATGGGCCGCCGCCACGCCACCGCGACACTGGCCTCCGCAGGCCGCGCGTCGCCCACCGTCGCGTCGTGGCCCTCGGCCGCACGGTCGTTCCGCTGCACGGCATTGTCGGGGCGGGCCGCCGCGTCGCTGACAGCCGGGATGTCTGTTCGATCGCCGCGGACAGTCGCGATCAGCGCGAACGCGGCGACCAGGCCTGCGATCGCCGCCAGCGCGACGAGTGCCACCATCGGCAGGCGGCGCGGCATCGCCCGGCGGGCAGGACCCGGCGATGCCGCCTCCGCCGGAGCGGGTGCGGTCGTCGCGTCGTCCGGCGGGTGGGTGTTCGGTGCGTCGATCGGCGTGGGCGTCGCCACGGGGGCGCCCCCATTGCGGGTGACGTCCGCCGCACGCAGCAGCGCGGTGCAGGAGGGGTGGCGCTCCTCGGGAGACTTGGCGAGGCCGGTCGCGATCGCAGCGCGTGCCGCCGCGTTGTCGTCATCGCTGAGGACGTCGGGGAGCGGGGGTCGGGCGAACAGGTGGGCACCGAACAGCGCCGACGCCGTCTCGCGGACGAACGGTGGCTCGCCACTGAGGCAGTGGTACACGGCACACGCCAGCGCGTACTGGTCGGTCGCCGGCGTGATGCGTCCGCCCCGCAGCTGCTCGGGCGCCACGTAGAGCAGGTCGTCGAGCACAGGCCTGGCGTCGCGGTCCCGCTTGGAGCCCAGGCGCAGTGCAAGCAGCGCGTCGAAGCCGAACCCCGTGACGAACGCGGTGGTCGGGGCGTCGGTGGTGACGCGAATCGACCGTGTGCCGAGTGCGGCGTGTACCACGCCGGCGGCGTGTGCCCGGTCGAGCCCCTCGGCCGCCGGCAGCAGCATGGCCACGACCTCGTGCAGGGTCAGTCGCCATCGTAGTCCGATCAGCTGATTCAGCGTCACCGACGGTTGCCACGCGGTGACGGAGTACGCGCGGTCGTCGGCGATGCCCGCGTCGAGCACGCGTGCGATCCCTGGGTGCTCGACGTCCATCGCAGCCGTCGCCCTGCGCTGGAACAGCGTCGCCCGGCGCCGTTCGACCCCGTCGGTCAGCGGCGCGCTCACCTGGAGCGCGACGGTCCGGTCACTGCCGTCCTCCCGGTCCGCGTCGCTCGCGCGGTACGTCACCGAGACGGCGTCGCGGCTGATAGCCTCGTGCAACCGGTAGCCGGCGATCGTTGTCGCGAGATCCTGCATGGCTCGTTCCTGCGCTGGGGCCACGCTCCGCAGGAACACTGCGCGGAGGACGTGGTCGGACCGACGTGCGCGGCAGGCGCACGAGGGACCATAGACCAACCGCCCCGCCTGCGCGAACCGGCGTCAGTGCCCGGATCCCCCCTCGTCGCCCGCGTCCTGCCCGCCGCGGTCCGCTCGCCTGCCCAGCCTGCCAGCGCGTCGTGCGGCATCGAGCAGGACGGCCTCGATCTGCGCGTTGACCGAGCGGAGCTCATCGGCCGCCCACGCCTCGTACACGGCATACAGGTCCGGCGACATCCGCAACGGGAACTGCTTGCGTCGGCGCGCCACTAGCGTGCCAGCGTCCCCACGTCGACGACCGGGCTGGTGGGGGCCGCCTGGTTGGGCTGGAGCATGCACGGGCCGATGCCTGCGAACGCGGCACCGGCGATCAGGACGACGGCGACCAGGAGCCGCAGCCCGCTCCCCGTCGCCACGCTCCCGATGAACGGCAGCACGCCGAGCAGTCCCACGATGATGAGCATCACGGCGGGAGCGCTGCCGCCGGTCGCCCGGCCCGGCCGTTCGGCGATGGTCTGCGCCTGCTTCTCGATCACCGCGCTCATGGCAGTCACCCCCGTCGTGGGCTACGCAACTATATCACAGTGATATCATTTTGATATGTCGGCAGCTGCGCTGCGGCGCCGACCGGCGCCCAGCTTGTGCCGAACCAGTGGGCTCAGGCGCCGGTCGGATAGGGCGGAGGCTCAGTCGCGTCGTCCCAGAGCTCCTGGTCGGTGATCTGCAGCAGCATCTCGCCCAGCATGTCGGGGGTGACCTCCAGAACACGCCACAGCTCGATGGTGTTGCCGACGTCCGTCGTCCACCGTGCGAGCACTTCGTCGTCGTCCCGGTCGAGCTCGATGAACAGCGTGCGGGCCGGGCTCAGCTGCCGCGTGGAGACCTTGGCGATGAACTCCTCGCCGGTCGACGTCCAGCCGGTGCGCACGACGAACTGCCCGGGCGCCGAGGCCTTGAGCTGGTCGACCAGGTCCTGGCAGGCCTTCGCGAGCTCAGCGTGGCGGTCGCTGCGGGCCAGGGACAGATCGGCCTGGCGCTGGCGTTCCTGCTCCTCGGCCTCCGCGAGGGCGCGGTCCATCTCCTCCTCGGCCTTCGCGCGCTCCGCGGCGAGCTCGGCGTTGCGGGCGAGACGAGCCTGCAGGCTCTGCTCGAAGTCGGTCATCGTTGCGCGTTCCTCTCTGGCGTTCAGCGGCGCCATCGTCGTGGACCATGGTTCCACGCGTGGCGGGTGGACCGGCCGGCCAGACGACCATTTTCGCACTCGGTACCATGCTGGCAGTGGGTGGAGCCCATCGCGCCCACCGATCCGAGGAGTGAAGGTGACAGACGTGCTCGCCCTGTGCGTTGCCGCGCAGGCGGCCGCCCCGACGCTGGCGGGGACGTCGACGTCGCGGCGCAATGCGGCGCTCGCCACCATGGCCGACCGCATCGACGGTGCCCACGACACCATCCTGGCGGCTAACGCCGCCGACGTCGAGGCCGGTGCCGGGTCGGGCCTGTCGGCGGCGATGCAGGACCGTCTGCGCCTCGACGGTGCACGCCTCGACGGCATCGCGGAGGGCCTGCGGGCGCTGATCGACGCCCCGGACCCGTTGGGCCGGGTGGTGCGGGGCTTCACGCTGCCCAACGGGCTGGACGTCAGGCAGGTGACCGTGCCGCTCGGCGTCATCGCGATGGTGTACGAGGGACGCCCCAACGTCACGGTCGACGCGGCGGGCCTTGCCGTCAAGAGCGGTAACGCCTGCGTGCTGCGTGGGTCGTCCTCGGCGATCCACTCGAACACGGCGTTCGCGGAGCTGCTCCGTGGCGCCGTCGTCGACCAGGGCCTTCCCGCCGACGTCGTGTGCCTCGTCACCGACACGAGCCGCGACTCGGTCAAGCAGCTCGGTCGGGCGCGCGGACTGGTCGACCTGCTCATCCCGCGCGGCGGCGCTGGACTGATCCAGGCGGTCGTGTCGGACTCGCAGGTGCCCGTCATCGAGACCGGCGTGGGCAACTGCCACGTGTACGTCGACCGGGCCGCCGACCTCGACATGGCGACGAGGATCGTGGCCAACGCCAAGGCGCAGCGTCCCAGCGTGTGCAACGCCGCGGAGACCCTGCTCGTGCACCGTGACGTCGCCGCCGAGTTCCTCCCGATGGCTGCCGAGGCGCTGCGTGCCTCCGGCGTGGAACTGCGTGGTGACGACGAGACGCGCACGCTCATCGACGCCTGGCCGGCATCCGAAGACGACTGGGACACCGAGTTCCTCGACCTGACGCTGGCCATCGCGGTGGTCAGCGACGTCGACGCCGCCATGGCCCACATCGCGACCCACGGCACGAGGCACACCGAGGCGATCGTGACCCAGGACCGTACCGCTGCCCGGCGCTTCGTCGCCGGCGTGGACGCCGCCGCGGTCATGGTCAACGCCTCGACGCGCTTCACGGACGGCGGCGAGTTCGGCTTCGGCGCCGAGATCGGCATCTCGACCCAGAAGCTGCACGCCCGCGGCCCGATGGGGCTGACGGAGCTGGTGACGACCAAGTACATCGTCGAGGGCGACGGCCAGGTCCGCGCGTAGAGCTGCCGGATGGATCTGCGTGAGGGATCCGGCGCCGTCGGCATCATGGGCGGCAGCTTCGACCCCATCCACATGGGGCACCTGGTCACGGCCGAGCAGGCCCGCGCCGACCTCGGGCTCGACGAGGTCGTGTTCATTCCCTCAGGAGCGCAACCGCAGAAGTCGCACGCGACCCCGCCCGAACTGCGCTACCTGATGACAGTGCTGGCGACCGCTGCCAACCCGGCCTTCTCGGTCAGCCGGCTCGAGATCGACCGCCCGGGCCCCACCTACACCGTCGACACCCTGCGGTCGGTCCGCGAGCGCCGGCCCGACGACCGCGTGTACTTCATCACCGGTGCCGACGCGATCCTGAACATCCTCACGTGGAAGGACGCCTCTGAGTGCCTCGAACTGGCCGAGTTCGTGGCGGCCACCCGGCCCGGCTACGATCTGAGTCGGCTCGAGTCCGAGGGGCTGCGTCGCCACGTGCGGATCCTCGACGTGCCCGCACTGGCGATCTCGTCGTCCGACGTCCGGGCTCGGTTCGGCGCTGGACGGCCGGTCCGCTACCTGATCCCGCTCGAGGTCGAGCAGTTCGCTCGCAAGTACCGGCTGTACGACAGCATCCACGTTCGCGAATAGAGTGGTGGCGTCAGACAACGCAGGACATGGAGAACCGACCCTGGTCACCCTCGACGTCACCACATCGAAGTCCCTCGCCCTCGACGCAGCCAACGCGGCTGAGAACAAGAAAGCGACCAACGTTGTCATCCTCGACGTTGGCGACCTGGTCGGCATCACCGAGTTCTTCGTGCTCGTCTCGACCGGCAACCCACGCCAGCTCAACACGGTCATCGATGAGGTCGGTGCCGTGCTGAAGGCGGGTGGCCGGGCGCCGCTGCGCCGTGAGGGCACCACGCTCGACGGCTGGATGGTGCTCGACTACGGCGATGTCGTCGTGCACGTGTTCACCGAGATCCAGCGCGACTACTACGATCTCGAGCGCCTGTGGGCCGATGCGCCCCGCGTCGAGGTCGGTACCACGACCGTCTGACCGCGCGCGACGGTGGGTGCCGCGCGGGTGATCTTGATCCGCCACGGCGAGTCGCACTGGAACGCGGCCGGGCGGTGGCAGGGCCAGCAGGGCCCGGGGTTGTCAGACCTCGGTCACCGGCAGGCCAAGGTCACCGCGGCGCACCTGGCGGCGCACATCGACGATGTGTCGTTGCTGGTCAGCAGCGACCTGCCACGGGTGACCGAGACCGCCGAACCGGCGGCCCGGGCACTCGGATTGACCGTCGAGACCGACGTGCGACTGCGCGAGATCGACGTGGGGTGGTGGAGTGGGCTCACGACCGACGAGGTGCTGGCCCGTGCGCCGGACGCCATGGCTGCCATCCGTGCCGGCGACGACCTGCCACGCGGTGGCGCCGAGACCGTGGGTGACATGCGCGCCCGTGTCACCGCGGCGGTCGCCGAGCTCATCGCGTCGTGCGACGGCGGCACCGCAATGGTGTTCTGCCACGGCGGCCCCGTTCGGGCGGTGGTCGGCGACGCGCTCGGTCTGTCAGTTGCCGACGAGCGTGTGCTTGCCGGACCGGGCAACTGCTCGCGCACCGTGCTGACGTATTGCAACGGACGCACACGACTTGCCTGCTACAACGAGACGGCACACCTGGTCGGTGTCTGAGGCCGGCATCCCGACGGGCTACGGTTGTGACCGGACGCCACTGCCGGGAGACCTGCCCGTGACGTTTGACGACGAGCTGTGGGACACGGTCTGGGAACGCAACCTCAACGCTGTCGAGCGACACGCCATCGCGATGTCCGTGTGGCGGCGCCGCCAGCCCGATGACGTCTTCGAGGCGGTCGTCGCCAGCGAGCTCGCACGTCGGTGGCGTCGCCACGCGCGCTACCTGGTCGTCATCTACGGGCTGTGGACGATGTTCTGGGGGTCACTCGCGATGCACGACCTGCGACCGGACGCGGTGCTCGACTCGCTCCTGAGCCCGTCGTGCGCGTTGGTCGGTGTACTGGTCATCGTCGGCTGCTTCGTCGTCCGGCGTCGGCTCGCCACCTACCTGCGCGCGCACCCCGCCCCGGTCTGACGGCACGCACTCCTCGGACATTCCTGGACGGCTTCATCCGCCGCAACGGCAGCGATCCACTTGCGCGCTCGGACATGGCGACGCTCCGTTCGCGCCCAGCATGCTCCTTTCGGTGCGTCAAGAACTACTCTGTGAGGCCGGTCGTGGACCGGCTCCACCGGACAGCGCGGATCGGC
>DATHVN010000050.1 GCA_035461305.1 Euzebyales bacterium
ACGACCCTACGCAGTCCAGTGTCGTCGATCCGTGGCCTGCCGCCGAGCAGGAACGTCACGACGAGGCCACAAAATCGCTCTCACCAGCGGAAACGCAGAGCCGGGAGCCGGATTCGAACCGGCGACCTTCGCTTTACAAGAGCGTTGCTCTGACCTACTGAGCTATCCCGGCGGGGAGTCGGCGCCCCCAGTGTACGGAATGATGCCCATGCGAACCGGAGACCAGACCGGGCGTGGGCGGGCGCGGGTCGGATCGCTCACGGACGGAGGAGCGCTGCGAATGATCACCATCGACGATCTGCACGCGGTCGAGCTCGACAGCTCCCGGCACGTGATCTACGACCGCCCGATCGGCGTGCGGCTCCTCCACCAGGATCCACTCTCGGGCGCGGAGCACTACGTCGTCCGCTATCCCGCCGGACTGGCGGCCCAGCGGCACCGTCACTCGGCCGCCCACACCATCGTGGTCCTCGAGGGACGCCTCGCCGTCAACGGCGTGAAGATTGGCCCCGGCAGCTACTGCCACTTCCCGGCAGGCGAACCGATGCACCATGCTCCGGCCGATGACGGGTCGTGCCTGTTCGTGATCATCTTCGACGGCCCGTTCGACGTGGAGCCGCTCGGCGACGGTTGACGTCAGTCGACGGCTGTCGCGTCCCGCAGCCAAGCCAGGACCTCGTCGGCGTCTCGATCCGGCGGGAACACGGGGTAGCGCACGTGGACGATAGCGCCGTCGCGGACGATGAGCGTCATCCGCTTGTAGGCGACGATGCCGTCGGCCTCGAACGTCGGCAGCCGCAACGCCTCTCCCATGACCTGTTCGGGGTCGCTGAGCAGCAGGAACGGCAGGTGCTGCCGGCGGCTGAACTGGACCTGCTGGTCGTGGGACTGGGTGCTCAGACCGTACACGGCCGCGCCGAGGCCAGCGAACTCGGCGTGCTCGTCCCGGAAGCTGCACGACTGCGGCGTGCAGCCGCGCGCGCCCGGGATGTCGTCCCAGCCGATGGGTGGGTCGACGCCCGGCACGCCGGTCCGCGGGTAGATGTAGACGACCGTCCACGCCGACGACACCGCGGACAGGTCGACCATGGTCCCGTCTGTCGCGAGGACCTCAACCGACGGCAGCCATCGACCGCGAAGGTGATCGGCCGCGCCGTCGTCGACCGGGCGCGGCAGGTCGGCCGGGAGCTGCAACGGATCGTGCGTCATGGCCCAACGATCGCACGACGTCGGTCGCGGCAACAGGGCCGACGCGCCGAGATGCACCCGCGCCAGACCCTTGAGAGGACTCTCATGGGCGTCTCATGGTCGCGCAATGCGCGCGACCGATCCTTGGGTCACGTTCAACCAACCGGAGGTTCGAAGATGATCGCTCGACTCGCCATCACCCTGCTGGTGGCAGCAATCGCCGTGACCGGTGTCACATGGCTGACCTCGTCAGGGACCGCGACCGCGACCGACGAGGTCGCGACACTTCGCGAGGACGAGGACGGCGTCGTCCTGGTCTCCGCAGCCGACGATGGCGACACGAACTCGAAGTCGAAGGCATCGAGGAGCAAAGACCGCTCGCGCAGCCGGGACCGCTCCTGCGACATGACCACCCGCGATCGCTCCTACTCACGCGACCGCTCGCGTGACCGCACCGGCGACCACAACACGCCTGACCGCTCGCGCAGCCGGGACCGCTCCCGCGACCGCACCGGCTGAGCCCCCGGTCCGTGGGTGCCGGGCTTGTCCCGTCGGGCCGGCACCCACCGGTCCATTCGAGGAGGACGTGCATGTCGCACAGTGACAGCTGGGACCTCGCCCCCGGCGACGAGATCGCCCCCGGCCGCCGCGTCGTCGAGCCGCTGGGGCGCGGCGAGCGCTACCAGACCTATCTGGCCTTTGACGACCACCTCCTGACACAGGTGGTCGCCAAGGTGCTGCGCGCCGACCGGCGTGATGACCGCCGCGCGCGGCGCGGGCTCACCGCCGAGGCACAGCTCGTCGCGTCGGTGCGCCACCCCGTCATCGTCCGCGACTTCGGCGTGCGTCGCGACGGGCCGTGGCCCCACCTGTTGCTCGAGCACCTGGAGGGCCCGGCGCTGTCGAGCCTGCTGCGACGCCACGGCCCGCTGCCGCTGGCGCAGCTGGTGCCACTCGCGGTGCAGCTGGGCTCCGCCCTGCACTACCTGCGCCGCGAGGGCCTGGTCCACCTCGACATCAAGCCGCGCAACATCATCATGGGCGCGCCGCCGAGGCTGATCGACCTCAGCGTGGCGCACACGACCGCGCGGGCGGCACAGCTCGACCACCCCGTCGGCACCGACGCCTACATGGCACCCGAGCAGTGCCGGCCGACACCGGCAGTGCCGGTCGGCCCGCCGGCCGACATCTGGGGCTCGGTGCCACGCTGTTCGAGGCGGTCGCCGGCCGCCGCGCCTGGCCCGACGTCGACGGCTACCCCCAGACCGTCGACGGACCGGGCATGCTGCCGCCGGACACGCCGATGCCGCTGGTCGAGGTGATCTTCGCGTGCCTCGACCGCGATCCGGCGGCGCGTCCCGAGGCGGCCGAACTGGTCGACGCGGTCGAGCCGCTGCTGGCCGCGATTCCTCGGCGTCCCGTGCTCAGCCGGTTGCGCCCCCGCCTGGTCGGTGCCGGCCGCCGCTGACGGCAACAGGACCGCTTCCGGGCGAACATGAGAGAACTCTCATGTCCGTCTCATCGCTGTGACACGACGGGACGCGACCGTAGGTGCCATGAGTGCACAGATCTACCGCCTGCTGCTCATCATGACGATCGTGCTGGGGATGGTCGCCGGGCTCTGGTTCCTGCCGCGTGGGTTCAGCTTCGGGTCGACCGTGCCACCGCAGCCGATCGAGCTGCGGTCGATGCCCACCATCGGGCCGACCGTGACCCCTGACCCGGCGCCACCGTCGTCCGTGGACGACGACGTTGCGAACGACGATGATGGCGCGGACGACAGCGACGGCAGGCTCGACGACGCCGATGACGACGGACGCACCTCCAGGCGCGCGGACCTGCGCGGGCGGCGGGTGGACGTGCCGGCCACCGGTGGAGGCGGCGTCGCGGACGATGACGCCGACCACGCCGGTGGCGACGACGATGACGGACTCGACGACGAGGACGATGACGACGACTGACGCCCATCGGGTCGAGTCGTCGCCGCGGGCCGTCCCGACGTCGGACACCGCCGCCGACCAGCCGCCGCGGGCCGGGCGGCCCCCGCGGCGGTCGCTGGGGTCCCTGCGGTCCCGTCTCGCCGGCGACGCAAGGACCCGCGTCCTCGCGTGGTTCGTGGCGGTCGTGGCGATCGCCGTCGTCGGGTCGGTGCTCGTGGGGCGGCAGGTCCTGCTCGGCCGCCTCGAGGCGCGCATCGACGCCGAGCTACGCCAGGAGGTCGAGGAGCTGCGTCGGCTGGCCGCGGGCGACGACCCCGCCACCGGCGAGCCGTTCGCCGGCGACGTCGAGCGCATCTTCGATCTGTACGTGCTGCGCAACGTCGCCTACCGCCAGGAGCGCGTGTTCTTCTACGTCGACGGTGCGCCCCACCGTCCGGAGCCGCTGCCGGTCGGCTACCGGCCGCCGCCCGACGTCGAGCGGCGCTGGGCGGCGATCGACGCGCCGGAGCGGGACCGCTTCACGTCCGGGGTCGGGGTCGTCGACTACCTCGCGGTGCCGCTCCAGGAGGTCGGGCAGCAGCGCGGCGTCTTCGTGGTGGCCATCTACGGCGACGTCGAGCGCCGCGAGATCGCCCAGGTCGTGACGACGATGAGCGTCGTCGGCGTGATCGCCATCCTGCTCGCCGCCGGCATCGCCTGGTTCGGGGCGGGGCGCATCCTGGCGCCGATCCGCCGGCTCACCGAGACCGCCCAGGCGATCAGCGACCGCGACCTGACGCAGCGGATCGAGGTCGAAGGCGACGATGACGTCGCCCGCCTGGGCCGGACGTTCAACGCGATGCTCGACAGACTGCAGGGCGCCTTCGCCAGCCAGCGCCAGTTCCTCAACGACGTCGGCCACGAGCTGCGCACGCCCATCACGATCGTGCGTGGTCACCTCGAGGTGTTCGGTGACGACCCGCAGGAGCGCCGTGAGACGGTCGCGCTGGTAGTCGACGAGCTCGAGCGGATGCGCCGCCTGGTCGACGACCTCGTGGTGCTCGCGCGGGCGGAGCAGCCGGACTTCCTGGAGCTTGCTCCCGTCGACGTGTCCGAGCTCGTCGGTGAGATCCTCCGCAAGGCCGAGCGCATCGGCCGACAGGTCGTGGGGGCTCGGGCGCACCGACGAGGGCGTGATCGTCGCCGACCGCCAGCGCCTGACCCAGGCGGTCATCCAGCTGGCGCAGAACGCTGTGGACCACACTGGCGAGGGTGAGCCGATCACGCTCGACGCGGTGCTGCGCGGTAGCGAAGCGCGGCTTTCTGTCCGCGACGCCGGCCCAGGGTTCGGCGGGACCGACCCGGAGCGGCTGTTCGACCGGTTCTTCGGTGAGCGCAGTGACGGGACCGGCCTTGGGCTGGCGATCGTGCGAGCCATCGCCGAGGCCCACGGCGGCAGCGCCAGCGCCCGCCACGCCGCGGGCGGTGGCGCGCTGGTCACCATCGCGGTCGCCCGTGACCCCCGCGACGCCGGCGGCGACTGGCACGGGGACGCGTGATGGCACGGATCCTGGTGGTCGAGGACGAGGCGCGCATCGCATCGTTCCTGGTCAAGGGCCTCGGCGCGCAGGGCCATAGCGCCAGCGTCACCTACGGGCGTCGAGGCGCTCAGCAGGGCACGTGCCAGCGAGCCCGACCTGGTCCTGCTGGACCTCGGCCTGCCCGACATCGACGGGCTCGACGTGCTCACCTCGCTGCGGCGGTTCGCGACACGGTTGCCGGTGATCGTGCTGACCGCCAGGGACGAGGTCGCCGACACCGTTGCGGCGCTCGACGCGGGTGCCGACGACTACCTGTCCAAGCCGTTCGCGTTCGACGAGCTGCTCGCGCGCATCCGGGTGTGCCTGCGGGACGACCGGACCGGCGACTCGACCGTGCTGCGCTGCGGTGACATCGAGCTCGACATGCGCAGCCGCCAGATCGTCCGCGACGACGAGACCTTCGAGCTGACCGCCAGGGAGTATGCGCTGGCCGAGGTGTTCTTTCGGCACCCGGGCCAGGTGCTGTCGCGCGAGCAGCTGCTGAGCAACGTCTGGGGCTACGACTACGACCCGGAGTCCAACGTCGTCGACGTGTACGTCGGCTACCTGCGCCGCAAGGTCGGACGTGACCGCATCGCCACCGTCCGCGGGATGGGTTACCGCCTGATCGACGTTCAGCGGGGCGACGTGTAGCCTGCCTCGTCTGCGAGTAGTCGGTCAGCGGGCCCGTTGCACGATGCCCTGCCAGACCCCCTGGAGGAACGTCACATGCCGACGCTGCGACCCGAGACCGTGGCGCAGTTCCGTCCGCTCGCCGAGCTCGTGCCCGAGTGGTGGACGACAGGATCGACGACCGCCGCCGACGGCAGCCACCTGCACTGGACGGACACGGGCCGTGACGGCCCGCCGGTCGTCCTGCTGCACGGCGTGCAGGTCGACGGCCTCAGCTGGCAGCGCACGGCACAGGCGCTCGAGGGACGGCACCGCGTGGTCATGCCCGACCTGCGTGGTCACGGACGGTCGGGACGTGTGCGCGGCACCGTGGACGCGACGACACTCGTCGATGACGTCCGCACGGTCCTCGCAGCGGCCGGGGTGCACCGCCCCGTCCTGGTCGGCCACTCCATGGGCGCCGACGTCGCGGGCCGCCTCGCGGCACAGGAGGAGGTGCGGGGGGTGGTGCTGGCCGACCCGGCTCTGCGTCCGATGCCGCCGGCGGCATTCGAGGTGGATGATCCGCCACGCTGGATGGCGGCGCTCTTCGACAGCCTGTGCGCGCTGGGCACGCAGCCGCACGCCGAGCGGATGGTGACGGGCCTGGACACGCTGCCACCCGGCGGCGAGGTCGACTGGCACGAGGCCGACTACGTCAGCTACGTCGAAGGCCAGTCGCGGTTCGACCTGGGCCTGTACCGCCACCTCGATCCCGACGCGCCACCGCTGGCCGCCTCGCCGGAGGTCATCGCGGCGATCGCCTGCCCGATCCTCCTGCTGACCGCCGGGCCGATACTGCCGGGCGCGGACATCGATGCCGACGTCGCCCCGCTCACCGCGCACTGGCGCCATGGCCGGCACGTCCACTTCGCCGACAGCGGGCACGCCATCCCGGCCGACCGGTTCGATCACTTCATCGACGTCGTGACCGGGTTCATCGACGCGCTGCCGGCGGACCCCCGACGGCGGACGCTGACCCGGCGGCTGTGGATGGTGCGCACGAGGTCGCGCCGCAACCGCTAGCGTGGTGGTCACGCGCGCCCCACGTCGGGCATCAAATTTCTCAAACGGAGTAACCCGGCATGCGTGCGTTCTCGATTGGAATGAGCATGCCAGAAGGTACCGTCAAGTGGTTCAACGCCGACAAGGGCTACGGGTTCATCAGCCCCGAGGACGGCGGCAATGACCTGTTCGTGCACTTCTCCTCGATCGTGGGCTCGGGCTACAAGAGCCTCGACGACGGCCAGCGCGTGAGCTTCACCGTCACCGAGGGCCAGAAGGGCCCGCAGGCCAGCGACGTCCAGGCCTTGTAGCGCCGCGACCACAGGACGTGCGGTCCGGCCCACGCGTCGGGCCGCCCGAAAGCACACGAGAGCCCCGCTCCGGCGGGGTTCTCCGCTGTCCGGCCGCACGACCGTCGGTCCCTGCCCACGCCGGCTCGCGAGGCCGCTACGGTGAAGCGGTCGACGAGGGGAGCAGCATGCACATCGTCCGGGCGGCACAGGTGACGGCACGCGCAGCGGATCCCGCCAAGTGGACCTCGCAGGTGTGGCGTGCCGACATCCTGACGACGTCGACCGGTGGGCTGCGCAGCAACCGGTTCACCTACGCGCCGGGCCACCGGTCCAACTGGCACGTCCACGAAGGTGAGCAGGCGCTGGTCGTGCTGTGCGGTCGCGGCCTGATCATGTGGGAGGGCCTCGACGTCGCCGAGACGCTCGGACCGGGGGACTGGGTGCACGTCAGCCCCGGCGTCGCCCACTGGCACGGTGCGGTCCCCGACGAGACGTTCGTGCACCTCGCGGTCACCGCCACTGGCGGCACGGTGTGGCATGGACCGGTCGACGACGACGCCTACCGCACCGCGCTCAGCTGACGCCGCCCTCGTCCTCGGGCGCGTTGACGACCGCCCACGCCTTCGGTCCGACGATGTCGTCGACGACGAGGTCGGCCTGACGCTGCAACTGCTTGACGGCGGCCTCCGTCCTCGCCCCGACGATGCCGTCCACGGGCCCGGGATCGAAGCCGAGCCGGGTGAGGGGCCCCCTGCAGATCCCGGACGGCCCTCCCGCGGGATCCCGGCGCGACTGGGGTTGTGTCACGGTGCGACCTCCATCGCCACGGTCGACAGGGCCGTCGCAGTGTCGTGTCGTCCTGTCGTCCGCTACCCGGCGAGCATGCCGGACACCAGTGCCACCCACGTCAGAGGGCCGACGATGCCGTCGACCGCCAGTTCCTCGTCGTGCTGGATGGCCCCGCACCGCCCGTCACTGCTGCACAGAGGCGACGCACGCACGCGTGATACCGCGTACATCAGAGTCGGCGGCGCCCCATCAGTCCGAGGTCCACGGGGTGCCACCAGGCGAGCTCGGGTTCTCCCTCCAGCCAGCACAGCAGCACCGACTGCCCGTCGCGGGTCGCCGGGAAGTCCAGCAGCAGCGGCGCGAAGCCCTTGACCTGCACGCCCTGGTCGCGGAAGGGGCTGAGGTACGTGTCCAGGCGTGCCTCGAGCGCCTTCAGCTCGGCGATGCCGCCGGCCGCGGACGCGCGTTCGTGCTCGAGCGCCCACCGCAGCTCGGCGAACTCGGCACGCAGGTCGATGAACGCCGCGATCGACTGCTCGGCATCGGCCAGCACGGCACGTGCCTCGTCGACGGTGAACAGGCGCTCCACGACCAACCAGTATGTCGGCGTGACCGGGTGCCGTCGCCCGATGCCGGTTCCGCACGCCTGGCGGGACGCACTCGACCTGCGGTGTCGTCCGGCGCTGACAGTGGCCGCGGGTGTGGTCAGCCGCGGGTGGTCCAAGGCCACAGGCCGGTGGTGGGCGGCGTCCACGCCCTCGTAGATGTCGGTTCGTTCGTCGGTCAGGTAGCCGCTCATCGGTCGGTGACTCCCCGCGTCATCGGGCCGCGCGCAGTTGCGCGCGTCATGCGCATGGCCCGCGTCGTGTCTTCGCCGCACTGGTCGGTCCGGCTTGGGCAGACCGTTGACCGGAGCGTGTCGACGGCGTCACGACGGGACGAAGCTTCTGCGATGGCCGTCCGGGTGGCCACGGTGCGCGCTGGCACGTTCGTGTCCAGCGACCTAGCCCTGTACGGTGCGCAGCGGGTGGGTCGAGCCGAGGGGAGCTCCCACATGGTGCGGATCGTGTTGGTGACCGGCGGCAACCGTGGCATCGGCCGTGAGGTCGTCCGCCAGGTCGTCGCGGCCGGCGACACCGCGCTGTTGGGCGCACGTAACGTCGTCCAGTCCCGCGAGGTCGCGACCGCGCTCGCCGACGGTGCCGGTCGCTGCGAGATCGTGCCGCTCGACGTCGCCGACCCGGCCGGCATCAACCGCGCCGCCAGGCACGTCACCAACGCCCACGGCCGCCTGGACGTGCTGATCAACAACGCCGCGATCCACTACGATACCCACCAGCGTGGCGTCGACGCCGACCTGCGGATCGTCGAGGAGGCGCTGCAGACCAACCTGCTGGGTGCATGGCGGGTGATCCAGGCGTTCCTGCCGCTGTTGCGGCGCAGCACGCATCCCAGGATCGTCAACGTCTCGAGCCAGAGCGGGTCGCTTGCGTCGATGGGCGGCGGCACGCCCGCCTACTCGGTCAGCAAGGCGGCGCTCAACGCCCTCACCCGCGTGCTGGCCGACGAACTGCGCTCCGACGGGGTGCTGGTCAACGCCGTGTGCCCGGGGTGGACCGCGACCGACATGGGCGGGCGGGGCGGCCGCCCGGTCGCCGACGGCGCGGCGTCGGTCATGTGGGCGGTCGATCTGTCCGACGACGGCCCGACGGGCGGCTTCTTCCGCGACGGCAGGCCACTGCCGTGGTGACGGCCGCCGGCGGTCACGCACGGTGGAGGGACGCGATCCCTGGTGGCTGCTAGAGTGCGAGGACGCGGCACGGACCGCCCGAGCCGTCCTCCCACGGCACGACGCCGACCACGGCACGCCAGGGGCGGTGGCGCACCCGGCCGAGGTTGGTGAGGTTCTCGACGCCGTAGCGCCCGGTCGCCAGGAACTCGCTGTGGACCGCGAAGGTCGTCGAGTTGCCGGGGTCCAGGCTGGTGGTGTCGACGCCGATGGCGGCGATGTCGCGCCGGTCGGCGAGCCACATGGCCGCCTCGATGCCGAAGCCCGGGAAGTTGTAGTCCGGAAACGCGGGCCCACCGAGGAACGCCGCTGGGTCGTCGGCCTTGCGCGCCCAGCCCGACCACATGCACACCAGCGCCCCGCGCGGGATGCGGCCGTGCCCGCGCTCGTGGCGGCGCAGGTCGTCGACGGTCACCTCTGCGTTCGGGGCGCGGCGCGCACGCCGGCGGATGTCGATCACGACCAGCGGCGCGACCAGGTCGTCGGGTTCCAGTTCGTCGACCAGCGGCATGCCCGCGGCGAAGTGCCCCGGAGCGTCGACGTGCGTCGCGGTGTGCTCGGCGAACGTCCAGTTCTGGGAGTAGAAGCCATCGGCGGCGATCGTCGTCGCGGTCTGGCGGGTCGGCTGGACGCCGGTGAAGGTCGGGAAGTCGGTTGTGAACCGGTGCGTCAGGTCGACGACATCACGTCGACCACCGTGCCCACGTCGGAGTCCGCCGTCCGATCCCGCTGCTGGCGTGACCGCCCCGACGGTCGTCACGGCAGCGCCGGCGGCAGCCACGCCCCCGGCGCGGAGGAACGCCCGGCGGTCGAGTGGTTGGGCATCGGCGGTGATCGTCTGGTGGTGCTGGTGCGGTGCGGACGCGGTCGTCTCACGCAGGCACATCGGTGGGCCCCCTGGCGTCGTTGGTCGCAGTGAACCTACAGCGGCGACACGGCGGTGCGCATACCCTCGGCGCTGGCGCGGGTGGCACGATCCTGGAGGACGAACGACGTGGCATGGCCGCTCCGGGAGTCACCCGCCCACATACGGCCGTACGCCTCCGCACCGCGCGCCGGTCCGGCGGCGCTGGGGAGCCAACCTGCGCTATGCGTTGACGTCGCTCCCCGCAGCGGGGTCGATGCCCGCGGCGGGGTAGGCGTCGTCGGCCTCGGCTGCCCCGCAGTCGACCGCACGCCGCAGCGACGCGAGGAGGGCGCGGATCGTGGCGGGTTCGTCGACGACGCCGCCGTCCCCTCCGCCTGTGGCGCCGTCGCGCGTCGCCGACCACGCCGCGAGCCGCGCGATCGTGTCGTCGAGGTGGGCCAGGTGGAACGCGTGCACCGTCGCGAACCGGCTGACCAGGTGCGACGGGTGCATGTCCCAGCCCTGGTAGAAGCCGTGGACGAGGCTGTGGCGCACCAGGGCGGCGTGGTGCGACCACACCGCGTGCACGGCCTCGCCGGTGACGTCGGACGGCGCGCGGTTCGTCGACCCGTCCGACAGCCTGATCCCGGTCCCGGCCAGCGTGACCTGCATGACGTGGCGCGCGAAGTCGCACGCCGGGTGGTCCAGGCGCTGTTGGTCGCCCGGCAGCCCGCACGCCGCGGTGTAGTCGAACACGCCGAAATGGGCACCGACCAGACGTCCACCGGCGGCGTCGACCAGCGCCGGCAGCGCCACCCGGCCGGCGTGACCGATGACCGACTCGGGCGTCTCGACCTGGATCTCGAACACCAGCCGTCGTTCGGGCAGGCCCAGCGCCCGTTCGAGCCGTCCGAGCAGGCCCGCGAACGCCTCGACGTGCGCGACGGCGACCACCTTGGGGAGCGTGACGACGAGCCCGTCGGGCAGGGTGCCCCCGGTGGCGTCGAGCACGTCCGTGACGAAGCCGTCGAGGGTGCGGATCGCCCGCCGGTGGTGGCCGTCGGCGAACGACTTGACCCGCAGCCCGATGAACGCGGGTCCGTCCCGCGCTGCCGCGACCCCCGCGGCCCGCGCGGCGTCCGCGTCCTCCTCGGCGTCGTCGCGGACACCGTAGCCGTCCTCGAAGTCGATGCGCAGGTCCTCGACCGGTTCGCTGGACAGCTTCATGGCGACACGGTCTCGCACCTGTCCGGCGATGCCGGGATCGATGCCGACCGTGCCTGCGAGGTCGGCGGGATCCGCCGCGTGGGCGTCGAGCAGGCGGACCGCCTCCCGGCCCCACGCCGTGACCGTGCCGCCGTCGACCCGGTCGGCCGGCACGTACACTGTGTGCACGGGCTGGCGGCCCGACCACGCTCCCCACCTGCGCCGCGCCGCGTGCGCATCGAGCGTGGCCTCGACGACCGCGACCAGGTCGTCGACCGCTCCCGGTCCGAGCGTGGTGCGCAGGGTCACGGCCCCCTCCAGAGCCGGATCTCTGCGCGTGATGGCATCGGTCAGCTCCCGCGGTAGGTGCTGTAGCCGAACGGGCTGAGCAGCAGTGGGACATGGTGGTGCTGACCGGCGTCGGTGATCTCGAATTCGACGCGCACCCGTGGGTAGAACGCCGGCACCCCACGCTGCGCG
This sequence comes from Euzebyales bacterium, assembly GCA_035461305.1. Lineage (NCBI taxonomy): Bacteria > Bacillati > Actinomycetota > Nitriliruptoria > Euzebyales > Euzebyales bacterium. Next base: position 11,769 of record DATHVN010000050.1, read on the forward strand.
AACCAGTCGCCGGTCTCGAACGTCATCCGGTAGACGCCGGCGTCGATCACGGTGTCGTCGGGGATCAGATCGGGCGCCCGGCCGTCGTCGTCGGTCGTGGCCGCACCGACCCGGTCCCAGCCGCCCTCGGTGTTCGCAGTCTCGCACAGGATCCTCAGGCCCTCGGCGGGACGACCGCGCGCGGTGTCGAGCACGTGGGTCGACACGCTCACCGCGACCACCGGCCGATGCCCGTCGCGGGGTGCGCTGCGCTGCTCATTGCCGTCCTCCGTTCGGGGCGCGTCATCGCGTCGAGCCGGCGGCGCGTGATCCGGCGCTGCTGCTCGGCGGCCACCTCCAGCTCGGTGGCGGGGTCGTTGCCCAGCCGCTCCTGCAGCTCGGCGAGCATCTCATCGGCGGGCCGGCCCGAGGCGTCGATCAGGAACACGTGGCCGAACCGCTGCTCGTAGGTGTGGTTGCCCTCGGCGAGCGCGTGGAGCACCTCGGGGTCCGCCCCGGCGGTCCCGGACTGCTCGTCGCGCGTGTGCGCTGGACCGGAGCGGTCGCCGATGCGCGGATGGGCCGCGAACGCCTCGCGCCAGTCGTCGGGATCGAGCTTCCACCACGCCTCATCGGCGGTCGCGCACAGGTCGTCGAACCCGCCCAACGGCCGCCGCGCCAGCATCTGCTCGACCCACCGCGACGAGGCGCAGCAGTGGGTCAGCGCGTCGCGCGCACCGCCGAGGGTCGCTGCGTCGAGCCATCGGACCCCGGCGCGGCGCCAGCCGTCGTCGGTGACGCGGCCGAGCACGCGCAGCCGTGCGACGCCCCCGTCGGGGTGGATGCGCAGTCGCACGTGCGACGCGGCCCGGGGCTCGGCGATGTCGAACACGTGGCGCGCGTGGGGTCCCAGCGGCGACGTCGGCACCACCTCGTGCCAGATGTCGGCGGCGATCGCGAGCTGTTCGCCACTCGCGGCGGGACGGTGGCACGCGTCGAGTGCGCACGACTGCGGGTGGTTGCCCAGGAAGTGCGTCGTGTCGACCTCCACCCGGTCGACCAGGCCGACGGTGGCCAACCGCACGACGACCCAGTCGTGGCCGTCGTCACGCCGGCGGCGGGTCTCCCAGCCGTCGCTCATGTCGCGGGCATCGCCGACCTGCAGGATCCGGTGGGCCGGGGAGAAAAACTCCTCGCTGACCGCCTCGACGGCGCCGCCGTTGACGACCGCTGCCAGGTCGAGCGCACCATGGCGGTCGGCGGCGAGCCGCAGGTCGGTTACGGCGTCGCCGAGCACCCGCAGACGGGCGACACCGCCGTCGGGAGCGATGCGCAGGCGGACATGGGTGACCCGCGGACCGGCCCTGACGTCGAGGTGGTTGATGTGGTCGGCCCGGAGGTCGGTCCAGTCGACCAGCGGCACCCACGAGATCCCCCGCGCGTCGTCGAGCACCGGCGTGGCGGCCGTGTGGCCGTCCAGCGCCCACCGTGCCGGCGCGTTGCCGCGGAAGTGGGTGGTGTCGACGATCACCCTGCGCACGACGCCGGGCGCGCCGAGGCGGACGACCGCCCAGTCATCACCGGTGGGGGAGTGCCGGCGGGTCTCCCAGCCGTCCATCTGCTTGCCGCGCGTCCCGTAGCGCGTGGGATCGAACGCGGGCGGCCCGGTATCGAGCAGGTGCTCCTTCGGCGCGAACCACTCGTCGCTGGCGTCCAGCACCAGGCCGCCGAGCCGGCGATCGGCCAGATCGATCCACGTCCTCACCGTGCCTCCCTGCGCAGCAGTCGTCCCCGCGGCGGTCCGGTCACCGCACCACGGTCGTAAACCATGTGTCCCCGCACCCACGTGGTCACCACACGACCCTGCAGCTGCGCGCCGTCGTAGGGGGTCACCGGGTGGCGGTGCTCCAGGGCCGCGCCGTCGACGACCCACGTGTGCTCGGGATCCCAGGCCACGACGTCGGCGTCGAACCCGGGTGCGAGCGCGCCCTTGTGCTGCAGGCCCACCAGCCGCGCCGGTGCCGCGCTCATCCAGTGGACCACATCGTCGGGGATGTGCCCGCGGGACCGCGCGTGCGTCCACACCACGGCCAGGCCCAGCTGCAGCGACGCGATGCCGCCCCACGCCCGCGCGATGTCGCCGGTGTCGAGCAGCTTGCGCTCCGGGGTCGTGGGTGAGTGGTCGCTGGCGACCAGTGTCAGGGTCCCGTCGGCGAGCGCGGTCCACAGCCGGTCGCGGTTGGCCGCCTCGCGGATCGGTGGCGCGCACTTGAACGCGGTCGCGCCGTCGGGCACGTCCTCGGCGGTCAGCGCCAGGTAGTGGGGGCAGGTCTCGGCGGTCAGGCGCGCCCCGGCCCGCGCTGCGTGGTGCAGTGGTGCGAGCGCGTCGGCCGACGACAGGTGCAGGACGTGGGCGCGCGCGCCGGTCCCGGCCGCCAGCCGTCCGACGGTCGTGACCGCCCGGACCTCGGCGTCGTCTGGTCGGGACGCCAGCCAGGTCGCATGTGCGCGGCGATCGCCCTGGTCGAGCACGTACGCCGCGTGGGCGAGCACCTCGTCGTCCTCGGCGTGGACCAGGGTCAGCGCATCCAGGTCGGCCAGGCGTTGCATCGCCTGTTCGAGCTGTCGCGGAGTGACGCGCTCGAACTCGTCGACGCCCGAGTCGGCCAGGAACGCCTTGAACCCGAAGACCCCGGCGTCGTGCAGGGCAGCCAGGTCGGCGGCGTTGCCCGGTACGATCCCGCCCCAGAACCCCACGTCCACGTGGCACGTGCCCTCGGCCGCCGCGCGCTTGGCCTCCAGCGCCCCCACGGTCACGGTCGACGGCACGCTGTTGAGCGGCATGTCCAGCACCGTCGTCACGCCGCCCGCGGCCGCGGCCCGCGTGGCGGTCGCGAACCCCTCCCACTCGGTCCGGCCCGGTTCGTTGACGTGCACGTGGACGTCCACCAGTCCCGGCCCCACGACCAGGTCACCCGCGTCAACCACGTCGCCCGTGGGCGCGGCGTCGCGGTCTGTGACCGCGACGATCGTGCCGTTTCTGACGTGTACCGCCGCTGGCCGCGTCCCGTCGGGTCTGACGACCCGCTCACCGCGGATCGTCAGCAGGGTGGCTGTCATCGCAGGCACCCTGCCGGGAGACGGTGGCGAACGCAACCGCCACGCCGGCTATGCGGTGGACACGGGTGACCGGTCGTCGCTCGTCCAGGGCCTGCTCCGCCCTGCGCCGCGCCACAGGACCCGTGCCGCCACGTCGGGACGCAGCAGCGCCGAGGGAGGTGCCACCATCCCTGACACGCGCATGAACGCCCGTCCGACCGCGGCGTCGACCGCCGCGGCGGCGTGCACCCGGGTGACATAGGCGCCGACGATCCGCGTGCCGGCCGTGCGGGCACCGTCGACCCCCGGGAAGGCGAGGTCGGCTCCGCGCGACATGCTCCAAGCGACGTCGGTCGCGCGCACGAGATCGCGCTGGAGGTCCGGATGCCGCGGCCGTCCGTGGCGACGCAGGTGCCGCCGCAGCGTGAGCGCCTGTTGCGCCGCGACCGTCATGCCCTGGCCGTAGATCGGGTTGAGGCTGCACACGCTGTCACCGACGGCCACGACGCGTGCCGGCATGTCCGCGAGACGGTCGTAGCGGCGGCGGGTGGCGGCAGGGAAGCGGTAGGCGACGGCGTCGTCCAGCGGCTCGGCGTCAGACATCGCGTCCGCGATGTCGGAGAAGTGCAGCGAGCGGGCGAAGTCGGTGAAGCCCTCGGGGTCGGTGGGTGGCTGGTCGCCGAGCATGCCCGCCAGCGTCACCATGGCCTGTCCGTCCTCGACCAGCGCGAGGGCACCGCCGCGCGCCTGCTGCGGCGTGAGCCCGTGCAGAACGCCGAGGTCGCCACCGAGCGCGTCGCGACCGAGGCGGTAGCGTCGCGTCGCGTAGCCCACGCCGATCGGTAGCTGCTCGTCGCAGGGTCGTGTCCGCCCCAGCTGCTCCAACCATGCTCCGAGTCGCGAGCCGCGGCCAGAGGCGTCGACCACCAGGTCGGCGGCGAGTTCCTCCTCGGCGCTGCCGTCCGCGCGGCGGAGCAGCCGGACGCCGCGGACGCGATCGCCCCCGCGTGACATCGCAACTCCGACGACGTCGCAACGGTCGAGCATCGTGACGTCGGGCCGGGCTGCGACGCGGGCACGAACCGCCGACTCGAGCAGGCCGCGGCTGACGTGGATCAGCGTCAGGTCGCTGGGCGCCTGGCGCAGCCGGTGTCCTGAGAAGTACAGCCTGGTGTCGTCGAGCACGTCGCCCACCGGGGCTCCCGCGGCCCGCAGCGCGTCGGTGATCCCGGGGAACAGCTCCTCGACCGCCTGCTGCCCCCCGGCGAGCAGTGCGTGGACGTGACGTGCCTGCGGCGTTCCCCGTCGCGGCTGCGGACCGGTCGACAGGTCGTCGCGGTCGACAACCGTGACCCGGCAGTAGGCGTCGGCGAGCACGCGTGCGGTCAGCAGTCCCGCCATGCCGCCGCCGAGCACCAGTGCGTGGTTCATGTCGTGCGGGATCATCGTGTGCCTCCTTCACAGTCCATGCGAAGGTGGCGTGCGCGGTTGTCCGGTCTCCAGACCAGAACGTGTTCACTTCTGCTCGGTCCGGACTGCGTAGACCTCGCGCTCCCACAGCCACGACACGATGCGTTCGACGCCCTTCGTCAGATGGCGCCGGTAGGTGCTCCACGGCAGCCCGAGCACCTCGGCCGCCGCTTCTTGCGTTGCGGCGGGCCGTAGGTAGGTCCGGTCGACGGCGCGCAGCAGCTTGTCGTCGCGTGGGTGGTCGCGCAGGGTGTCGATGGCCTCGTCGAGGCAGGCGCGCAGGGCATCGACGTCGGGCTCGGCGGCGATCCGCTCGCGGAGCAGGCGGGTGCGCAGCAGCGGGTTGCGCTGCAGCAGGTCGGGGCGGCGCAGGTCACGCAGCGCCTGGCGCACGGCATCCGTGAAGTCGGGCTGTGACAGGACCAGCACCTCCGGCGCCGTTGGCGGCGGCAGCGTCGGGTCCTGTGCGAGCGCGCGCTCGGTGATCAGCTCAAGCCAGCCGTCGACACCGACCCGCCGGAAGTCGTGCGCGAACAGCCCGTAGCAGCGTCCGCCGACCGTGAAATCCCCGCCCTCGACCCGTGCCAGGTCGGCGACCGCGAAGTAGGCGTCCCAGCGGTCGGGCTCGGCGAGCGCGAGGAAGTCCCAGCTGAGGTTCGACTGCTGCAGGTACCGCTGCAGCGTCAGGATCGGCGTCGCGTTCAGCGTCGGCGAGGGGTCCTGGTAGCACTCGGCGTCGACGACGAACCGCGTGAGGGTGACCAACTCGCCCGGGCGTGGTGGCGCGGTCGCGCCGGCGTGGGCCATCGCCGCCGCGGCGCCAGGATCCCACGCCAGGCCGTCGTCAGCGACCGCGGCGAGCTCGACGAGCCCCAGCACGCCTCGGACGTCGCCGTTGGGACGTCGCAGCACGTGGAACGCCTCGGGCTGCAGCTCCCACCAGCGCTGTGCGATCGCCGCCGACGCCTCGCCCTCGGCGCCGCCCACCAATGTGACGATCGCGTCGCGGTCCTCCGGGCGGGCGGGCTCGGCGTACCGCCGTCCCCAGGCGTCCCAGTCGACGGGCGACAGGATGCTCGGCAGGTTGCGGAACACGAACTTCTCGTCGAACAGCGCGCGCTGCTGCTCGTGGCCGCGCAACGTGGCGAGCCGATCGTGGATGTGTGCGCGCACGCGACGGAAGACGGTCGCGTAGCCCTGCGGGTCACGCCACCGCAGGTCGCGGTCCAGCACGTCCCGCGCGAGGTCGTGGGGGAACGCGCCGTCCGATCCGCTCTCGACGAACGACAGCTGCCGTAGCCAGGCGAACACGTCGGTCGCGTCGTCGAGGTCCAGCGCGTCGCGCAGCAGCGCCTCGGTGGTGACGCGTGCCAGCGCGCTGGCCTCAAGCGCCCGGCGCTGCAGGCCGGTCGGCACGACATCGACGAAGCGGCGGACCAGCACGCCGACGATGTCGGGCGTCATCGGGTCGGCGTCCGGCCCGGCGTCACCGTCGGCGGCGGTGTCGGCGAGCAGCGACAACGTGAGCGGGTGCCCGTGGGAGATGCCGGCCAACTCGTCGTGCACGGCCGGATCGACGCCGCAGCGCTGCAGGTACGTGCGGCTCTCGTCGGGCGTCAGGTTGCGCAGCGACACGATCCGCAGCAGGTCCCGCCACCCGGGGTCCGCGCGCCATCCCGCACCCGGTGGGTTCCGTCCGGCGAGCACGGTCACCGTGCCAGCGGGCATTGTCGGCAGCAGGTCGTCCCGGATCCACCCGTCGACGGCCTCGAGGAGGTCGTAGGAGTCGATCAGCAGCACGATGGGTCCGTCGACGTCGGTGATGCCGACGAGCGCTGCACGCACCGCGGCGACCGTCGGCGTCAGCTCGCGTCCGTCGTGGCGCACGACGGTCACACCGGCGTCGTGCGCGTCGTCGGCCAACGCGTCGAGCAGCTGGGTCTTGCCGATGCCGCCGGGACCGTGCACGTACAGGACGGCGAACGGTGACGCCCCCGCGAGCACCGCGCGGAACAGCTCGCGATGCGCCGTCCGACCGACGAACACTTGGCGTCTGCGGCTCGCCAACACGTCGCCGAGCGTGTCCGATGCGTCGGCAGCAGCCATGCCCTCACCCTATCGGGTGGCCGGGGACCACAGCACGGTGCCGGTCCATTGCCGGGGTCCGTAGACTCCCGCGTATGGACGAGCTGACGTGGCAGCCAGCGGGCGAGCACCTCGTCGCGGCTCGAGTGGGCACCCTCGCCGTGGTGCGCATCGACCGAGCCGACAAGCTCAACGCTCTGTCGCCGGCCATGCTGCCCGACCTCGCGGTGGCGATCCGCGGTCACGCGGCCACAGCCGACGGACTGGTGCTCACCGGGACCGGCCGGGCGTTCTCGGCAGGTGACGACCTGGACGCGACGGCCGACCTCGACCGCGACGGGTTCGAGGCACTGATCGCCGGGTTCCAGGACCTCACGCGCGCGGTGCTCGAGACCGACGTGCCGGTGATCGCCGCGGTCAACGGCCTGGCCGTGGGCGGTGCCGCCGAGCTCACGCTGGCGTGCGACGCGCGCATCGGCGCGCCGGACGCCTTCCTCCTGTTTCCCGAGAACAGTCTCGGGCTGACGATCTCGAACGGCTCGACGTACCTGCTGCCGCGCGCCCTGCGTGCGGGGGCGCTCCCGCTGATCCTCGACGGCGGCCGGATCGAGGCCGACGAGGCGCTGCGCCTCGGCTTGCTCACCGACGTCGCCGACGACCCGCTGGCCGCCGCGATCGCGCGTATGAGACGGTGGACCGCATCGACCGCCGCGACGCGCTGGCACCTGCGCATGCTGCGTCCGGACCGGGCCGCCGTCGAGGCCGCGATGCGGCGCGAGACCGAGATCGCCCTTGAGGTGTTCGGCGCCGGCATCGCGACGACGGGTGCCGCGGCGTTCCGCGACCGCGCCCGATGAACGGCCAGGCCAGGCTGCGGCGACCGGTCAACCTCGATTGGGCGCTGGGCGATCTGGTCGACCACCGCGCGGCCGAGCACGGCGATCGAGTGGCGCTGCGGTCAGGTGACGATGCGGTCGTGTCGTTCGCCTCGCTGTCCAGCCGTGTGGCTGGCGTCCGCACCCTGCTCGCCGATCAGGGGATGCGGGTCGGCGATCGTGTCGGCCTGGTGATGGCCAACACCCTGGCGTTTCCGATCGCCTGGTTGGGTGTGGTGTCGGCGGGCATGACAGCCGTCCCGGTCAACAAGCGCTCCGGTCCGGTCGACGCGCGCTACCTGCTGGACCACAGCCGCACCCGCCTCGTGCTGGCCGACGAGTCGACGCGGCACCTCGTCGCGGCGGCCACCGACGGCATCGAGCAGTCGATCGCGATCGAGGAGGTCGATTGCGACACCTGGCCCGACGCCGCCGGGACGCCACCACCGACGGCCATCAGCGCGGCCGCGCTGGCCAACATCCAGTACACCTCGGGCACGACCGGGCTCCCCAAGGGCTGCATGCTCAGCCACCGCTACTGGCAGCAGATCGGGCAGGGCGCCGTCGACCTGCTCGGCCTCAGCGGAGACGACGTCCTGCTGACGGCCCAACCGTTCTCCTACATCGACCCGCTGTGGAACACCGTGGCGGCGCTGCGGGTGGGGGCCGAACTCGTCGTCCTTGACGGCTTCCATCCCTCGACCTTCATACGCGACGTCGCCAGCTTCGGCGTGACGGTCTTCTACTGCCTGGCGACGATGCCGGTGCTGCTGCTGCGTCAGCCGCCCGCGGCGCACGACCGCGCGCACCGCCTGCGGCGCGTGTCATGCTCGGCGATCCCGCCGGACCTGCACGCCGAGCTGGAGCGGCGCTGGGGCGTGCCCTGGCACGAGGTGTTCGGCATGACCGAGACCGGGCTGAACATCGCGGTGCTCGACGACGAGCACGATGAGTTGGTGGGCACGGGCAGCCTGGGCCGGGTGCTGGCCCACTGCGAGGCCCGCGTCGTCGACGCCGACGGCATCGACGTGGTGGACGGGGACGAGGGGCAGCTGCTGCTGCGCGGGCTCGGGATGATGGACGGCTACGTCGACGATCCCGAGGCAAGCGCGGCGTTCTTCGCCGATGGCTGGGCACACACCGGCGACCTGGTCGTCCGTGACCCCGCGGGCCGGCTCACCCTGCGTGGCCGGCACAAGGACACGATCCGGCGGGCGGGGGAGAACGTCGCCGCGGCGGAGGTCGAGACGACGCTGGTGACCCATCCCGCCGTGCTGGAGTGCGCGGTGCTGGGCGTGCCCGACGACGTGGTCGGCGAGGAGCTGCGTGCCGTGGTGGTCACGGCTGCCGACGGCTCGACGACGGCCCGGGAGCTGCATGCCTACCTCGCCGACCGGCTCGCCTGCTTCAAGGTGCCGCGCTACTGGGAGTTCCGCGGTGCGCTCCCGCACACGCCGTCCGAGCGCGTGGCCAAGCACCGCGTCGGTCCGCCGAACGGCGACCTGATCGACATGTCCCGACGCGACAGCGCCTGACCCGTGCCGCCGCCGCTCGGGTGCGGCCCAGCGTCAGCTGCCCTTCGCGCCGTCGATCGCCTCGCGCAGCAGGTCTGCGTGACCGGCGTGGCGGGCGGTCTCCTCGATCACGTTCAGCAGGATCCATCGCACGTTGACCCGCTGACCCGTGCGCGGCCGGAGGTTGACCGACAGGTCGTCGAGCGAGCCGACCGACGCCACGGCCTCCCGGCTGCGCTCGCAGGTCCGCTCGTACAGCGCGACCAGCTCCGCGGGATCGTCGTCGGCCGCCGTCCGGAAGTCCCAGTCGGGATCGGCTTCGCCATCGACGTGGGCGTACCACGGCGCCGGCTCGTCACCGAGCAGCGTGACGCGGCACCAGCCGTACTCGACGACGGCGAGGTGCTTGAGCAGCGCGGCGAGCGTCAGGTCTGACGCCGCCGTCGTGGCGTTCATCTGCTCGCGGTCGACGCCCTCGACCTTCATGAGGATGGTCGCGCGCTGGTGGTCGAGGAACTGGGTCAGCTGCGTGCGCTCGTCGGCTGTCTCGTCGGGGGCCCGTCGGTGCATGACAGCACCGTACACATCGTCACATCGTCGCGGTCCGTCGAGTGCCGACGCGCCGCATCGTCAGACGTGGGCGTCCGGGTCGGCCCGCGCGATGCAGAACTCGTTGCCCTCGGGGTCGGCGAAGACGGTCCACTCGAACCCTGGATCTCGTGCCGTTCCAGCTCCTGGCCGCCGAGCTCGACGATCCGGCTGGCCGTCGCGGCCGCGTCGCTGCTGCCGCGAGGTGCAGCCGGTTGCGCCCGTCGGTCGGGACGGTTGCGTCCTCACGGTCCGCCCATGCGCACCGGGGGGGGGCACATCGGGTCATGCGGCCGGTGGTTCAACTGCCTGCGTCCCAGACGCCCATCGCGGGCGGCCGGCGTGCTCAGGCGCTGGCGGACTGCAGCGCCCGCCACACCCGCTCAGGGTGCAGCGGCATGTCGAGGTGGGTGACGCCATGGGGGCGCAGCGCGTCGAGCGTGGCGTTGACGATCGCCGGCGGCGCGCCGATGCAGCCGGCCTCTCCAGCGCCCTTCACACCCAGTGGATTCGACGGCGCGGGGCTGACGAGCCGGTCGGTCGTGAAGTGCGGCAGGTCGGGTGCACACGGCGCGTTGTAGTCGACCAGGCTGGACACCTGCGGCTGGCCGTCGGGGCCGTAGTGCACCTGCTCGTACAGCGCCTGGCCGATGCCCTGCGCCAGCGAGCCGTGCGTCTGGCCCTCGACGATCGCCGGGTGCAGCACCCGCCCGCAGTCGTCGACCGCCACGATCCGCCGCAGCGTGACGAGGCCAGTGGCCAGGTCGACGGCGACGACCGCCGCGTACGCGCCGTACGGGAAGGTCTGCGCCTTGGCCGACCACGCCTCGTCGGCGGCCAGCGACACGCCGTCGGCGGCGGCGCGTTCGATGACCTGCGCCAACGTGACGCCGCCGGTGGGGTCGCCGGCCACGCGCACCGCGTCACCGTTGACGACGAGGTCACGCGCGTTGACCTCGAGCATGGCGCCGGCGACCAGGGTGACGCGCTCACGGACCGCGCCGGCCGTGCGGTGCAGCGCCGAGCCGGCCAACTGTGCCGAGCGGCTGGCGAACGTGCCCGTGCCCTCGGCGACCGCCGCGGTGTCGCCGGCGATCACCGTGACGTCATCGGGGTCGCCGCCCAGGACGTCCGCGACGATGCCGCTCCACACGGTCGCGTGGCCCTGCCCGCTGTCGGCGGTGCCCACACGCGCCTCGGGGCCGTCGGCGGTCAGCTCGACCCTGGCGTACTCGCTGGAGTCGGGACTGCCGCCGGCGCGCTCGATGAAGACGGCGACCCCGAGGCCGAGCGCGATGCCGCCGGTCGGGCCGTCCCGCTGCGCCGCACGGACGTCGTCGGCGCCGATGAGCTCGAGCGCGCGGTCCAGCGCGCCGGCGTAGTCGCCGCTGTCGTACAGCGCTCCCGTCCGAGTGCGGTAGGGCAGCTGCGTGGACCGGATGAGGCTGGCGTGCCGCACGGCCACGGGGTCGACCCCGGCGGCGTGGGCGAAGGCGTCGACGGCCCGCTCGAGGGCGTAGGCGGCCTCGGGCCTGCCCGCACCGCGGTAGCTGCCGGTGGGTGCGCCGTTGGTCACGACGCTCGTCGTGCGGACCCGCAGCTGCTCGAGGTCGTAGGGACCCTGCGCGACCCATGCCGACAGCGTCGGGATCAACGCGCCGTTGTGGGGGTAGGCGCCGACGTTGGCGGTGATGTCGATCTCGGCGGCACGCAGACGGCCGGACCGCTCACCGGCGAGCCGGATCCGGTGGCGCATCGACCGCCCGTGGGTGCCGCCGAGGAAGTGCTCGGTGCGCGACTCGGTCCAGCCGACCGGCCGACTGGTGCGCAGCGCGCAGGCGGCGACCACGACGTACTCGGGGAACAGCATGCCCTTCATGCCGAAGGCACCGCCGACGTCAGGCACGATCACCCGCAGGCGGTCGAGGCCGAGCAGCTGCGACAGCTGCGCCTTCAGGCGGTGAGGCGCCTGGTGCCCGCACCACACGGTCAGCCCGCCCTCGCCGTCGGGCTCGGCCACGATGGCCAGCGGCTCGATCGCCAGCGGCGCCAGGCGCTGGTTCTCGACGGTCAGGCCGACGCACACCGGCCAGCGGTCGAGGTCGACGTGGTCGCCCGTCTCGGTCGTGCCGACGACGTTGTCACCTGCGGCGTCGAACAGCAGCGTGGTGCCCGCCAGCGCGGCGTCGACCCCGACGACCGTCGGCAGCGGGGCGATGTCCATGCGCACGAGCCCGGCGGCGTCGACGGCGGCGGCGGGGTCCTCGCTCAGCGCGACCGCGACGGGCTCGCCGACGTAGCGCACGCGATCGGTCGCCAGCGGCGGTCGCGCCATCGCGGGGTTGTCCAGGTGAGGCACGCGCCCGCGCAACGGGCGCAGATCCAGGTCGGCGGCGGTCAGCACCGAGACTCCCGGCGTCGCCTTCTCGGCCACGACGGCCTCGACCACGCCGTGCGCGATCGAACTGCGGGCGAACGCGCAGTGGAGCATCCCGTCACGGCGCAGACCCGACACGTAGCGTCCGCGCCCGGTGACCAGTCGTGGGTCCTCGCGGCGCCCGATCGCGGTCACCGGGGTACCGCCCCAGCCGGGCCGGTGGCGATGACCCCGGGCGTGGCGGTGTGCAGCCGCTCGTACCCGGTCGGCGTGACCAGGACCAGCTCGCCGGTCTGCACGCCCGCACGGCCGTCGAGCGTCACCACGTTGGGCTGCACCACGACGGTCATGCCCGCCGCCAGCGGCTGGTCGGGCAGCGGGGCGTCGGTGTGGCTGCGTGAGGCGACCACCGGTGGCAGGTACCCGCCACCGAAGCCGTGGACCACGTCGTCGCAGGTGGTCAGGCCTGCGTCCTCGATCACACCCGCAGCGTCACGCAGCTGCGCCGGCGTCGTCCCGTCGCGGATGATCCCCAGCAGGGCGTCGCGTGCCGCCTCTGCGATGCCGTGCAGCCGGCGGTGCAGCGGCGACAGCGGGGCATCGACCGTGAACGTCCGTAGGACCTGCCCGGCGTAGCCGTGGAACGCGGCGGACAGCTCGACGACGACCACGTCGCCTCGGGCCAGCCTCCTGGCGGTGGGAAACTGGCCCGGAACGCAGCGATGGGGGTCGTCCATGGCGGTGCTGGCCAGGTAGCAGATGTGCATCGACCCGCCGTGGGTCGCGCACGGGTGCTCGGCGAGCGCGACGGCTTCCTGCTCGGTGATCCCCGGCCGCAGACCGTCGGTCAGGGCGGAGATGCCGAGGTCACTCAGCCAGGCCCCGGCGCGTAGCCAGGCGACCTCCTCATCGGACTTGACCAGCCGCATGGCGGTGTAGGCGCGGTCGAGGCCGACGCGGGTCACGCCCGCGGCGTCCAGGCGGTCTGCGGCTGTGTGGGGGAGCGGACCGATGATGCCGACCCGCCCAGCCGGGCCGCGCGTGGCCAGCTCGGCGAGCACCGTGTCGATCGTCGACCCGCCGGCCCAGCGGACGTCGAGCTCGGTGTGCGCGAGGGTACGGGCCTGCGGGACGTGGTTGCGGAACTGGACGTACAGCACGTCGTGACCGGAGTGGTCGAGGACCAGCGCCGCCTCGCGGGTCGTCGGCCACCCGGTCAGCCACCCGATGGCCGTGCCGGCACGGTGGGCCCCGTACACCACGACGGCGCGCAGGTCGTACGCGTCGAGCAGGCCGGCGATGGCGTCGCGGCGACGCCGACGCTCGGCGTCGGAGAAGCGCGGAGTCGAGGTGCCCAACAGCGCCGCCACACCGGCCGGTGCCTGCTGTGTGCGACCCATGGCGACCGTTTCGTTGATGCAAACGTTTGTTCCCCCGTTATAGCAGGCAACCGCGCCTCGCGAACCACCAGGTGGAGACGGCTACTTGGTACGATGCGTCGCAATGCTGGGACGTCGGGTGACCTTGCGCGATGTCGCCGATCGGGCCGGGGTGCACCCGTCCACGGCGTCGCGTGCGATCAACGAGCACACGCGCTCGCTCGTCGACGACAAGACGGTCGAGCGTGTGCTGCAGGCGGCCAACGACCTGGGGTACCAGCCCGATTCGCTCGCCCGCGCGCTCAAGACCAACCGGACGCACACGGTCGGCATGCTGCTGCCCGACCTGACCAACCCGCTGTTCCCGCCGATCGTGCGTGGCATCGAGGACGGACTTGGCGGCGCGCACTACACCGTCATCCTCGGCAACACCGACAACGATCCCGCCAAGGAGCGCACGGTCATCTCGGCGCTGCTCGGCCGTCGGATCGACGGGCTGATCCTGGCCACGACCGAGCGCGAGCCGTCACCGATCATCGCCAAGCTCATGGACGGCGGCCTGCCGACGGTGCTCGTCAACCGCACGATCGACGACCCGAGGGTGCCGTCGGTGCTCGGCGACGACCGCGTCGGCATCGAGTTGGCCGTCGATCATCTGGTCGACCTCGGCCACACCCGCATCGCGCACGTCGCGGGACCGCAGCGGACCTCGACCGGCCTGCTGCGCCACGACAGCTTCGTCGCGTCGATGCAACGCGCCGGCCTGCCGGTCAACCGCGACCGCATCGTGTTCGCCGACTGGTTCCGCGAGGCGCCCGGCGCCACGGCGTGCCGGACCCTGCTGGACCGTTGCCCCGACACCACGGCGATCGTCGCCGCCAACGACCTGATCGCGATCGGCTGCTACGACGTGGCCAACGAGCGCGACCTGCAGATCGGGGTCGACATGTCGGTGGTCGGCTACAACGACATGCTGTTCGCAGACAAACTGTGCCCGCCGCTGACGACCATCCGGATCCCGCATTACCAGCTCGGCCTGCGTGCGGCGCAGCTGATCCTGAACCTGATCAACGACGCCCACGCTGAGCCCGAGCAGGTACGGCTGACGCCGACGCTCGTGCGGCGCGCGTCGACTGGTCCGGTGTGATCACGCGCGGGCGCGTGTCTCGGGGACGCTGACCGCACACCACACTGCCGCCGAGACCAGCAGGCCAGCGATGGCCATCATCGTCGGCGCGGGCCCGAGGCGCTCGAACAGCTGGGTGGCCACCAGCGGCCCGACGATCAGCCCGACGTCGCCGGTGAAGCGGAAGCGCCCAAGCTGCGGTCCCAGCTCGCCCTCGGCGGCGAGGTCGGCGAGGACGGTCGCGCCGACGGAGATGCTCCATGACGCCAGGGACATCACGACGATGCCGGCCAGCCACCACGGCACGCCAGGACCGATGACCAGCGCGACGCCGACGGCCTGCAGCAGCAGGCCGGGCAGCAGCGCCGCACGTCGCGAGACGCGGTCGGCCAGCGTGCCACCGACGAACCCGCCGACCAGGCGGCAGGCACCGCCAACCCCCAGAGCCACGCCGATCGTCGACACGCCGAGCTGCAACTGGTCCGCACCGATCAGCGGGATCAATGTCTGCGGCATCGCGCCGAGCGTGAAGAACATCGCGAACGACACCGCCAGCAGTGCCCGGTGCGCTCCCGGACCGGTGTGGATGCGCACCGCATCCGACGGCTCGGCGGTGTCGGGATCGGGTGGGATGCGCACCCGGGGTCGGCTCCGGTTGCGGCGCCGCAGTACGAGCAGCGCCAGGGCCAGGACCGCACAGGCGCCGGCCGCGACGACCTCGGCCACCCGCCACGACGACGCGGCTGCGATGCCGCCGGCGGCCAACGGCCCCAACGCCTGCCCCCCAAGCAGCGCGGTCGAGAACACTGCCAGCGCGGTCCCGCGCCGCCGCGTCGGCACCGTGACGGAGAACGCGTGCATGCCCGTGGCGTTGGTCACCGCCGACGAGATGCCCAGCGTGAAGGCCGCGACGTAGGCCGCCACGGGCAGCCCCGCGGCTGCCAGCGCCAGACTACCCACGACCATCAGTGTTGCCGACGCCGACAACAGCGCCGCGGGGTGCACGCGCTCGAGCAGCCTCCCCGCCGGCAGGTCGGTCAGCAACCGCCCCGCGGCATACATGCTCGTGATGATCCCGAGTTGGGTCGCCGACATCGACAGGTCCCGACCGATCTCGGGGAGCAGGGGCACGCGGAAGAATGCCGCCGTCGACAGCACCAGCACCGCTGCGCCGACGCCGGCCAGCAGCGGGTACCGCGATGCGGTGGGGGAACGGGACGGGTCGGTCGTGGTGGGCCGCGGCATCTCCCTCTACGCTACAAACGATTGCGCCGCCACGCTCCACGGGAGGTCCCACGCAGATGCAAGGAACGACATGACCTACGACGTGCACGCGCACTGCATCCCACCGCGGGTGATCGAGGCGATCCGCGCGGGTGAGGACGATCTCGGCGTGGAGATTGGCGACGACGGCGGGCGCGGACGCCTCTTCGTGGCGGGGACTCCGGGACGCATGCCGCTGCACCCCGGGTTGGCCGACCTCGACGCCCGCATCGCGGCCATGGACACCGCCGGCGTCACCGTGCAGCTGCTGTCGAGCTGGATCGACCTGACGGCCTACGCGTTGCCGCCGGACCAGGGCGAGCGACTCGCGCGCCTGTTCAACGCGGCGGTCGCCGAGATGGTGATGGTGACGCCCGACCGGTTCCGCGGGCTGTGCACCGTGCCGCTGCAGGCTCCGGAGCGCGCTGCCGCCGTGTTGCGCCAGGCCGTGACGGAGCTAAGCATGGTCGGCGTCGAGATCGCCACGACCGTCGACGGACGGGAGCTCGACGACCCCGGCCTTGACCCCTTCTGGGCGGCCGCCGCCGAGCTGCGATGCCTCGTCCTGCTGCATCCGCTGGACTCGCTGGCGGGTCGCGGCGTGCGCCGCCACTTCCTGTCGAACATGGTCGGCAACCCGGCGGAGACCACCATCGCCGTCGGACACGTGGTCTACGGGGGTGTGCTGCAGCGCTACCCGGAGCTGCGCATTTGCGTCGTGCACGGCGGCGGCTTCGTGCCGTACCAGGCCGGTCGGATCGCGCGGGGGTACGTCGCGCGTCCGGACCTGACCGCGACCGTGCTGTCAGAGCCGCCTGAGGCGTCGCTGCGGCGCCTGTACTTCGACACCGTGCTCCACGACCCGCAGGCCGTGGCGGCCCTGGTGGCGTTCGCCGGCGTCGAGCACGTCGTCATGGGCAGCGACTACCCGTTCGAGATGGGCGATCCCGACCCGGTCGGCACGATCGCCAAGGTCCCGGGCCTGACCGAGGCCGAACGCACCCTGATCCTCCGCGGCAACGTCGAACGCCTGATCAACGACCTGACCATCGCGTGACCACCCTGCGTCTCTGGCCTGAGGGCACGGTGGTTGGTCGCTCGCGCGGCAGACCGTACGGAAGATCAACCACCTTGCGTTGCTCGTACGATTGCAAGGTGGGTCACACGGTGATGACGATCTTTCCCGGGGTGTCGCCGCGCGCGAGGCAGCGGATCGCCTCCGGCACCTCGTGCAGCGGGAACGTCCGGCCGACGACCGGCGAGATCGCGCCTGCCTCCAGCAGTGCCCGCAGTGCGGCGAGCGCTTCGTGCTTGGTCGACATCTTCATGTTCGGTGGGGGCAGCTCGGGCACGAACGGTGACCTCGCCATCAGCGGCAGCATCGCACGCAGTCCCCGGCCGATCCACCGTGCGCCCTCGTCGCCGAAGCGGTCGTGGCCGATCAGCACGTACCTGCCGCCCGGTGTGAGCACCCGCCGGCACTCGGCGAACGGGTGGTTGCCGGGAATGTCGACGATGAGGTCGTAGCGCTCGTCGCCTCGGGTGAAGTCGTCGGTGGTGTAGTCGATGACGTGGTCGGCGCCAGCCAACTGCACAAGGTCGAGCCTGTCGGCGCGGTCGACGCCGGTCACCTCGGCGCCGTACGCCTTCGCGAGCTGCACGGCGAGCAAGCCGACGCCGCCGCCGGCCCCGTTGACCAGCACCACGTCACCGGGGCGCACCCGTCCCACGTCGCGGACGTTCTGCAGCGCGATGATGCCCGAGGTCGGGACGGCGGCGGCCTGCTCGAACGTCACATTCGCCGGCTTCATCTCCAACTGGTCCGCCGGAACGGCGACGTACTCGGCGTAGGCACCGCCGTTGCGCCACTGGTGACCCCTGACGGTCTCGCCGAACACCTCGTCGCCGGGGCGGAGCCGTGTGACCTTGGCACCGACCGCGTCGACCTTTCCGGCCACATCCGTACCCGGCACCGGGTTCGTCGGGTGGCGCAGGCCGGCACCCATGAGACGCAGCACGTAGGGCACCCCCTGCACGACGTGCCAGACGTCGGGGTGGACCGACGCCGCGCGGACCCGCACCAGGACCTCGTCGTCGGCGATCGTCGGCATGGCGATCTCGCGGACCTCGAGCGCGTCGGGTGAGCCGTACTGCTGCTGGACCACTGCCTTCATCGTGCGCTCCGCGCTGTCGCCGCTGTCATGTGCCTGGTCACCGACGCCTCAGCTGGTGATGCGGTCTCGTCCCGTAGCCGTCGTGCCCGATCGCCTTCATCGTCTGCGCTCCTGCTCGCTCTCCACAGAATGCTCGGGCGGCGTCGTCCCGGCCACTGCCTTCACTGTCCACGCCGGTGCGCGTGACCGCAATCGGGGAACGCCCCAGCACCTCTCAACACCCTGAGGCCGCGCCATCCTTCGAGTCCTCGCGCCGATGTGCCCCTTTCGCGGTGCACTGCGGTCTGTTACACCTTGACGCCGGAGCGTCGCGTACGCCCGGCGGACCGCGACCGACGGCCTGGTGCGTGTCCGGGGGCGCTGCGGCTAGGCACATGACGGCAAGGGGGCTACCGTGATGATCCGACTACGTTCCTACGCACTCGGGCTGTGCGCAGCGGCCGTGCTGCTGGTCGCCGCACCGGCTGTCGCGCAACCGCAGAGCGTTCCCAACGGGCCGTGGCCTACCGACGAGCAGACGGAGTCGTTGGCGGGCCTACGCAGCTATGAACAGCTGTGGTCGACCCTCGAGCAGGCCGAATCCTCGGCAAAGGGGGCGCTCGAGCTGACCGCGGCGCCGCGTGAGAGCAACACAGGCCGCGAGATTCCAGTCGTGACCATCGGCGACGGGCCTGCCGGCATCATGATCATCGCACAGCAGCACGGCGACGAATACGTCGTGAGCGAGGCGATGATCGACCTGGTCCGCACGCTGTCGAACGGTTCGGCCCAGTCGCGCGCCATCCGCGACGCGGTCACGCTGACCGTGGTCCCACGGGTCAACGTCGACGGGTTCGACGCACCGGTCACCGACGCGTTCGGCAACACCACGCCGTGGCGGCAGAACTACGACCCGTTCTGCGTGACCGGCCCGTGCCCGCCCTTCTATCAGCGTGGACGCGGCTATGACATCAACCGCTACCACTCCTACCTGCCCGAGGCGGACGTCGACCCTTACACGGGTGGGCCGAACCCGGTCCCCGAGTCGCTGGCGATGCGGCTGCTGTTCGACGAACGCGACCCGCTGGTGGTCATTGATTTCCATCACCAGGGCTCGTACGTCGACGAGGACGGCGATCTGATCACCGGGTCGACGATGTGGCCCAATGCGACCGCTGCTGCTGAGGAGCTCGGCGTCGAGGAGCAGTTCGCGGAGGCCGTGGAGCTGTCGAAGCGCGTCGTGTCGGTCATGGTGACCGAGCTCGACCAGTACGGCTTCGCCAACATCACGCGATACCCGGGGACGACCACACCGGGCATCGCACGCAACGCCTACGGGCTGCTGGGCGCCGGATCGGTCCTGTTCGAGATGCGGGGCGGCATCGGCCAGAAGTCGAACGGCTACATCACCCGTACCGCGTACAACGCTGCCATCTCGGTCGTGGCGGCGCTGGCGGACGGCTCCTTGTTCACCGCGGACACGGCCGTCGCCGACGCGCTGCCTGACCGCGGTCCTGGCATCGGTGCGCCGAACGACGAGGAGCACTCGGGCTGAGCATGGTCCGCCCGTGTCCCCGAAGCCACGAGCCTCCGGGAACACGGGCAGCCGTGCGCCAGGGCCATCGGGCCCGGAGGCTACCGCGGTGCTCGAATGCGGACGGCGTGCTGTTCGGTGCGACGGTCCTGGGCGCGGTCGAAGGTTGTCGGCGTGGATCAGCCGCCCTCGGGCGGGGTGAGCCCGTCGGACACATCGACGTCCTCGGACACCAGGTCCATGCCGGACAGCTCGGCCTGCAGCTCGAGCAGCGCGGCGAAGTCGACGTCGCCGCGCCCCGAGCCAATCAGCTGGACGACCATCTGGTGCACCAGCGCCGACACGGGCAGCGGCACGTCGAACTGGCGTCCCGCCTCGAGCCCGAGCTCGAAGTCCTTGCGCAGCAGGTCGCCGGTGAAGGTCGGGGTGAAGTCCAGGTTCACCAACGCCGGGGTCTTGTAGCGGCTGAACGTCGACCCCATGACGCTGTTGTTGAGGAACTCGAGGAAGTCGTGGCGGGGCACGCCGGCGCGCTCGGCCAGCACGGTGATCTCGGCCAGTGACTGCGTGACGATCCCCAGCAGCAGGTTGTGGCAGATCTTGACCAGGCGGGCGCGCTCGCCCTGCCCGACGTAGGTGACCTTCTGCCCGAACAGGTCCAGCAGCGCGGAGGACCGCTCGTAGGCCTCCCGCGGGCCCGACACCACGACGGTCAGCCGGCCGGACGAGACGACCTTCGGGTTCCCGCTCACCGGAGCCGCGAGCACCGAGGTGCCGACCTGCGCCGCTTTGCGGCGGACGCGCTCGGAGGCTTCGACGGAGACCGTCGACGAGTCGATCAGCACGGCAGGGCCGGAGCCGCCGGTGAGCAGCCCGTCGGCGCCCAGGGTGACCGCGTCGAACACATCCGACGACGACACCATGGTGACGACGAGGTCGCGGTCGGCCAGGTCGACGGCACGGTCGACCACCTTGACCCCCGCCGTGGCCAGCTCGTCGAGCTTGGACCGGGTCCGGTTCCACGCCGCGACGTCGCACCCCGCGTCGAGCAGCCGCCGGATCAACGCGACGCCCATCCTTCCGGCGCCGATCCACCCGATCGTTGTGTCTTCCAGCGACATCGCGGCGGTCTCCTCAGGTCGATCTTCGGGCGGTCGCGCCCCGATGGTGTAGGGTGCAAACGATTGTATCAGTGAGGATCAGCGAGGCCAAGGGACGAGGCGATGCAACAGCGCGACGTCGGGAGCCAGGGTCTGGCGGTGGGCGCGGTCGGCCTGGGTTGCATGGGCATGACGTTCGCGTACCGCGGTGCGGACGAGGAGGATTCACACGCGACGATCCAGCGGGCGGTCGAGGCGGGCGTGACGCTGTTCGACACCGCCGACATCTACGGCCCTGGGACGAACGAGGAGCTGATCGGCGCGGCGCTGCGACCGATGCGCGACCGGGTGGCGGTCGCGACCAAGTTCGGCCAGGTGCGTCACCCCGACGGTAGCCGTGGCCTCGACAGCAGCCCGGCCCAGGTGCATCGCGCGTGTGACGCGTCGCTGCGCCGGCTGGGCATGGACCACATCGATCTGTACTACCAGCATCGCGTCGACCCGCAGGTCCCGATCGAGGAGACCGTCGGCGCGATCCGCGAGCTGGTCGACGCCGGCAAGGTCCGGTTCCTGGGGTTGTCCGAGGCGGGTCCGGACACGATCCGCCGGGCGCACGACACCCATCCGATCACCGCGGTGCAGACGGAGTACTCGCTGTGGACGCGCGACGTCGAGGCGGAGGTGCTGCCGACGCTGCGGGAGTTGGGCATCGGCCTGGTGGCCTACAGCCCGCTGGGCCGCGGCTTCCTCGCCGGTGCCATCCGCGAGCGGGCCGCACTGGCGGAGGACGACTCGCGCCGTCGTCAGCCGCGGTTCGCCGACGGCAACCTCGAGCACAACCTGGCGCTGCTCGAGGCCGTCGAGGCCGTCGCCGCACGCGTCGGCGCGACGCCGGGCCAGGCCGCGCTGGCGTGGGTGCTCGCCCAGGGCGACGACATCGTGCCCATCCCGGGCACGACGCGGCGCGCTCACCTCGACGAGAACCTCGCCGCCGCGGCGATGACCCTCGCCGACGCCGACCTGGACGACCTGCGGCGGCTGCTCGACGCGCACACGGTCGCCGGCGACCGCTACCCGGCCGCGATGATGCACGCGCTGGAGACTTGATCGACCCTACGCCAGGAGCCCACGTGGACGGCCGGGCCTCCGCCGACGTCGAGCTGATCGCCTACCACGACCTCGAGGCCAGGCCGTCGTTCAAGCTCGCGCTGCAGGTGGTCGACGAGCGCTGGGTCCTGTATGCGACGCGGTTCTGGGAGCCGGGCATCTGGATCCTCGACGTCACCGAGCCGCGGCGACCGGAGATCATCGGTGTGATCGTCGCGACCGACGGCCCACTGGTCGCCACCTGGCAGGTCCAGGTGGCCCATGGCCTGCTGGTCGGCTCGCTTGAGCACCGCCCGCCGGCGTGGGGTGGCGACCCGCAGCACGCCACCGACGAGGGGATCGTGCTCTACGACGTGCGCGAACCACGGGCTCCGGTCGAGCTCGGTTGCCATCGGTACGGCGCGAGCGGAACGCACCGCAACTTCTACGACGGCGGCCGGTACGTCCACGCGACGGCCGCGGTGCCCGGCCACGACGGCAACATCTACTCGGTCCTCGACGTCGGCGACCCGGCCGCGCCGCGCGAGGTCGGCCGGTGGTTCCTCGCGAGCAGTACGTCGCGGGCGGCGCGCGTCCGGACCGCCGCCTGTCGCTCCACGGACCGCCGTATGCGCTGGGGGACCGTTGCTACCTCCCGTACGGCGCCGCCGGGGTCGTGATCCTCGACATCGCCGATCCGACGACGCCGCGCCTGATCTCCCGCCTCGACATCGGTGCGGCGTTCTCGAGCGTCATCGCGATGCACACGGTGATCCCGCTGCCGCGGCGCCTCGCGGTCGTCAACACCGAGGCGATCGCCGAGCTGTCCGCCGAGCCGTACAACTTCGCCGGCATCGTGGACCTGTCCGACGAGTCCAGACCCCGGCTGATCTCGCTACTGCCCCCACCCGTGCCGCACGACGGCGCCCCCTACCCGAACTTCCAGACACGCGGCGGCCGCTTCGGTCCCCACAACCAGCACCATCACCAGGGCAACCCGCACCTGTTCCAGTCCGACACGGTCGTCCATCTGACCTGGTTCAACGCCGGCCTGCGGGTCTACGACGTCCGCGACCCGTGGGTGCCGCGCGAGATCGCCCACATCCTGCCCGACGACGCGACGCAGCGGCGCGGGCTGCTGCCGGCGGACCGCGCTGGTGACGCAGTCCGAGGACGTGTTGGTCGACGCGTGCGGCTACGCGTACGTGACCGACAAGAACCACGGGCTGCACATCGTGCGCTGCACCGCCGACCTTGCGGCGCCGACGTCCTGACACCTGGGGCTCGCGTCAGCGACCGGCGGCGATGACCTCCCCGATCGACGTACCGAGGTCACGCAGCATGACCTGGGCCGCGTTGCGGCCTGGTGCACCGGTGATCGACCCGCCTGGGTGGGTGGTGCCGCCGGTCTGGTAGAGCCCGGGGATCGGCATCCGGTGCTGGGCCCAGCCCGGCGCTGGCCGCAGCGCATCCGCAAACGGCGTGGCCCGGTCGCCGCCGTGGAACGTGCCGTCGATCATGTGGGCGTTGGCGGCGGCGATGTCGTCGGGGCTACGGGCGAGCTCGGCGGTGATCACGTCGGCGGTCATGTTGGGCGCGATGGCCCGCAGCCGGTCCAGCAGGCCCGCCGTGAACCGGGGCTTGGCCTCGTCCCAGGTCTCGCCCTTCGGTGGCAGGTGTGACTGTGGGTGCAGGATCTTGACGGTGTGGTGCCCCGCAGGCGCCCGCCGGTCGTCGACCAGGCTGGGCGTCGCGACGAGCGCCCAGGGGAAGTCGGGGTCGGCGTGACCACGGCGGATCCTGGTGGTCGCGTCGATGACGTCCTCGGGCCAGCCCGCCCAGCCCGCTGACACCGCCGACCCGGTCCCGTCGGTGGTCGTGAACGCGGGGGCCGCGGTCGTGCCGAGGTACACGACGTAGGCGGGCAGGCCGACGTCGAGGGTCTCGACACCGTACACGAAGTCCTCGCCCCACAGCTCGCGGGGCGCCATGTCGAGCAGGTGCCTGACGTGGATCGTCGACAGGACGGCCTCGCGGGCGCGGAACTCCTCGCCGTCGCCGGTTCGCACACCGACGCAGCGTCCGGCGTCGACGATCAGCTCGGTGACCCGCCGCCCGGTCAGCGCGGTGCCACCCGCCGCCTCGATCACCCGCACCAGCGCGTCGGTGAGCTGGCCCGAACCACCACGCGGGATCGACCAGCTGCGGGCCTGGCGACCGGCCATGATCGAGTAGGCGAGCACGCCCGAGCCCGGTGCGTCGAGCGCCACCAGCGTCTGGGACGCCTGCCAGCACACGAAGGCCTGCACGTGCGGGTCGGTGAACTCGTGGCTGATGACCTGCCACGCGCTCAGGGCCTTGCGGCGCAGCCACACTCGGCCGGACGGCGTGGCGCGCAGCGTGTCGTCGACCGACGGGCCCGTGCCGACCGGGGTGAACAGGTTCGACCTGAACACCCCGCGGACCTCGGCCCACTCCCGCTGCATGCGGCGGTAGGCCTCGGCGTCGGCGGGGCAGAAGCGCGCGAACCCGGCGACGGTCCGCTCGACGTCGAGCCACATCGTGAACGACTCGCCGTCGGGGAACACGACGTGGGCGACGGGATCCGGGTCGACGTAGGTCAGGCCCTGCTCGGACCGCAGCCCCAGCTCGTCGTCGGCCAGCAGCGGGTTGCCCTGGATCAGCGTGTGGCCCGTCGAGCACGAGTCGATCAGGTAGCCGGGTCCGAGCAGCTCTTCGGTCACGGCGCCACCGCCGAGGACGTCCTGCTCCTCGAGGATCAGCACTTCGCGGCCGGACCGCGCGAGGTACGCGGCGGCGATCAGGCTGTTGTGCCCGGCGCCGGCGACGACGACATCCGCGGTCGTGCTCACGTCACCCCCCTGGTGTCGGATGTGTCATGTGGCGTCGGCCTCCCGGCTCGGCGACGTGGCGCGTCGCGCGGCTCCGGTGGCCTCGTCGCCATCACCCTCGGTGGCCTGCAGCCCGCCGCCAAGGTAGAGCGACCCCAGCCGGCCGCGAACACGCCGTTGGCGGCGTCACCCAGCGCCTCGCCGAACGTCGGCAGGCTGGGCCCGGTCGTGAAGAACGCGGCGTCGGGCTGGTAGCCGATCTCCTGCGTCGCACGCACCGGGCCGACCGAGTCCTCGAAGATCGTGCCGCCCACGACCATGTCGGCGTCGGAGTCGGCGATCGCGTTGGCCAGCGGCGCGAAGTCGACCTGCGGGCTCGACGAACAACATCTCGTAGCGCTCGGCGACCTCGGACGTGGGAATCACGAGCTTGGACGAGAACGGGCCGAAGACCAGGTCGACGTTCTCGGTGGTGATCAGCCGTTCGTAGTCGCTGACCGCGGTGTTGACGTCCGAGGCGTCGTCGCGGACGATCAGCTGGACGGGCCGGCCGGGCAGTCCGCCACTGCTGTTGACGTCCTGGGCCAGATCCGTATCCGGTCTGTGCGGCCGAGCCCGGCTCGGCGAACTCACCGGTCAGCGGTAGCGAGATCCCGATGACGATGGGGTCGCCCGACGCTCGCCGCCGCCATCGGCACTCTCGCTCCCACCGCTCTCACTCTCGCGAGGTCTCCGAGCCGACTCCGCCGCTCCGCCGCACGCGGCGAGCAGAGCAGCAGTGCGACCAGCAGGGCGCTCATCCGTGTCGATCGTGCCACCACGTGCGGACTCCTCTCGTGTACCCCCGTGCGACGCCTGCCTGGTCCAGCGTTGCAATCGTTTGTATCCGATCGTTGTCAGACCTGTCAAGGGATCCGGGGGACAGGGTCCCTCTGGGCACGGGTAGGCTGGGAGCACTCCTACGCAAACGATTGCCAGGAGCACGGATGCCCCGGACCAGTTATGTCGATCCCGCCACCGTGACCGACCCCGGGCTGCGCGCGCACCTCGAGCGCGGCGCGACGCGGGGGACCCGACGCCCCGAGAGCCTCGCCGTGCGTGTGCACGTCCCCGAGATCCTGCGCACGTTCTGCGAGACGTGGGACGCGTCGTTCTACGGCGGGGTCGTGGACCACGAGACCAAGGAGCTGTGCCGCGTGACGCTGGGCGGCCCGTCCCGTGAGCGGGGCTAGGTGAGCAGCGGCGCCACCTCCACCGAGGCGCCGTCGCGACGTGACGACTCGAGCGCCGCGTGGACGATCGCCAGCGCGCGGATCGCCTCGTCGGCGCCGACCTCCACGGTGGCCTCGTCCCTGATGGCCAGCGCGAACTCGTCGAGCTGCTCGCGGAACATGTCGGTGCGGGGCAGCGGCACCTCCGTACGCACCGACTGGCGGTAGGCCTGGGACTGCAGCGTCGACCAGTCGTCGGCCTGGTCGGACGCGTCCCAGTGCGTGAAGTCGAGGTCGTACAGCAGGTTCTGCTTCGTGCCCTGCAGGCGGATCTGGTAGATGCCGGGCGACGCCCAGCCGCAGCCGAGGTAGCCGAGCGCGCCGGAGGCGAACTCGAGGATGCACATCACCGCGTCGGGCACCTCCGACGCCGTGTGCAGCCGGCGGGCGTGGGCGGATACCGACGAGACCGAGCCCAGCAGGTACTGCAGGTTGTCGGCGTGGTGCACCCCGAGTTGGATCAGCGTGCCGCCGGGCGACCTGTCGGCGTACCAGCGCCAGGTCTCGGGCGTCAGCTCGAGACCGCGCTCGTTCGAGAAGTTGGCCTCCGCGAGCGAGACGGCGCCCAGCGTCCCGTCGTCGATCCAGCGCCGCATCACACGACTGCCGGCCAGGCGGCGCGCTGAGTGGCCGACCGAGAACACCAGACCCGAGCGCTCGACGGCGGTGCGGACGGCCAGGGCGTCGTCGAGCGTGTGGGCGATCGGCTTGTCGACGTAGACCGCCTTGCCGGCGTCGAGCGCCTCGACGATCAGTGGCCGGTGGGTGTCATTGGGTGTGGTGATGATCACACCCTCGATCTCGTCGTCGGCCAGCAGCTCGTCGTAGGACGACGCCGCACGCGGCACGCCGAACTCGGCGCAGAACGCCACACGGTTGTCCGCCGAGCGCGAGAAGCACGACGCCAGCTCGATCACCCCGCCGCGCTGCGCGCCGCGGGCCAGCACCTTCGCCCAGCGGCCGAGGCCCACCGGGGCGAGGCGCACCGGGTCGAACGGCGGACGGTGGGTGGGGTCGCTCATGCGGTCGGCTCCGGTCCGTTGGCGTCAGGATCGACGACGTACGTCGTCTCGCTCAGGTTGGCGGCGAGGTCGGGGTGCGGAAAGAAGCAGACGAGCTCCATGTCGGATCCGGGATCGGGCACGGTGGCGTGCGCCACGCCTGCCGGCACGTGCACGACGTCGCCGGGCGTCACGGGGCTGCGCCTCTCCTCGATCCACACGTGCCCCGTGCCCGCCACGACGTACACGACCTCCTCCGAGTGCGGATGCACATGGGCCTGGCGACCCGTGGTCCGGCGCAGCCGCACCACGCGCAGGCTCGAGGCGGTCGGCAGGCCGGCCAGCGGGTCGGCAGACCGGCGTCCCTCGAGCTGTGCGACCTCCCACGTGGCGTGGGGCACCACCGTCATGACGTCCCCTCGCGCAGCACGAAGATCCGCGTCACCTGCGCCGCGATCTCGGCGGCCACGCGCTCGGCGAACGCCGCAGCGCGCTCGCCGGTCGCCCAGCCCGGGCGCCCGTACCAGCCGTCGCGGTCGATCTCGGTGACGTCGGTGATGTAGCCGTGCACCTCGCGGTCGCGCCGCATGGTGTCCATCGCCGCGGCGTGATCCGTCCGCGCGGGGGTGTCGGCCAGGTCACCGCGCACCAGCGCCGGGTCGTGTGCCAGCACGGCCATCGTCTCGATGCCGCCGCCGTGCGTCAGCTCGCCGCCCTCTGCGGCGTAGATCCGCTCAGCGGTGTAGCAGGCGTGCGCGGTGACCACGACGACGCCGGGGTGGTCGTCCTGCAGCTCGGTGGCGACCGCGTCGAGCGACGCGTTGTTGCCCTCGTGCCAGTTGCACAGCACCAGCCGGTCCATCGCGCTGTCCTCGACGAGTGCCTCCGCGACGTCGTGGAGGAGCGCCTCGAAGGTGGTGCGGCGCAGGCTGACGGTACCCGGGTGGCCGGCGTGGATCGGCGTGACGCCGTACGGCCCGACAGGCACGAGCAGCGCGTCGAGGCGCTCGGCGAGCGCCTCGGCGACCAGTTCCGCCGCGAACGTGTCGGTGCCGCACGGCAGGTGGGGGCCATGTTGCTCGACACTGCCGAGGGGCAGCACGGCTGTGGCGGTCCGGCGTGCCAGCTCGGCGATCTGCGTGGTGCTCAGCCGCATGATCGATCGCTCGTTCATCATGCCTCTCCGGGGTGCGGGTCCATGGTGGCCATGGCGTCGTGCAGCGGAGCGTCGCCGACCAGGGCGCGGTAGGCCTCCTCGGCGGCGCGGCGGCGCAGCTCGGTCGCCGACTCCTCGGCGTACCAGGCCATGTGCGGGGTCAGCAGCAGGCGGTCGGTGACGCCGTCGAACACACGGAGGTCGGGCGGTTCGGTGGCGTGGACGTCGAGCGCCGCGACAGCGGGGGCGCCGCGGCGCAGGGCTGCCGCGAGTGCGGGTGCGTCGACGAGCGACCCGCGGGCGGTGTTGACCAGCACGCTGCCCGGCCGCAGCAGCGCGAGCCGGGTCGCGTCGAGCAGCGGCGTGCCGTCCGTGGCCGGCACGTGCAGGGTGACGACGTCCGCCGTGGCCAGCAGGTCGTGCAAGCCGGAGGGCTCGACACCCGCTGCGTCGGGTGGAGCGTGCGGGTCGTGGGCGAGCACCCGGCCGAACCCGACGGCGTGCAGCAGCTGTGCGACTCTCGCACCGATGCGGCCGTGCCCGACCACGCCCGCGGTCAGCACGTCCGGCAGGTGCAGGGGGCGGATGGCATCGAGTCCCAGCCGCCGGCGCGTACCGTCCGGTCCGCGACGGTCAGCCGGCGGGTTGCGGCCAGCACCAGCGCCAGCGTGTGCTGCGCGACTGCCTCCGTCCCGTAGCCGGGCACGTAGGCCACCTCGATGCCGTGGGCGCGTGCGGCGGCCAGGTCGATGGTGTCGACGCCGGCGCCGGCGCGTACGATCCGCGAGCACCGCAGCCGCGCGATCACCGCTGCGTCGAACCGGGGTCGGGAGCCGGTGATGATCACGTCCGCACTGCCCGCGACGTCGACGATCGCGTCGGCGTCGTCGCCGCGTCCGGTGACCAGGCGCGCACCCGCCGGTTCGAGGATGCCGCGCTCGATGTCGAGGTCGGGATGGCGGGTGCCGAGGAGCGCGACGACGGCCCGGTCGGTCGGCGTGGTGCGGCCACCGGGCGGGCCGGCCGTCGGAGGTTCCATCCCGATGTGCTGTTGATCCCCATCGTCGAGTTGCATATCTTCAGACCATACAATCGTTTGTACGAGAGAGGTGCGGTTGTGCTCAGGGTCGATCGCGGTTCCGGACGACGGGGGTTGGACAGGCGGCTGCTGGCGCTGCTGGCTGCCATGATGCTGCTCGCCGCGGCGTGCACGGGTGCGAGCGAGGCCGGTGACGCCGACGCGCCCGAGGGATCTGCCGGAGGCGGCGCCACCGCGACGGCCGCAGCGGGTGGTGGAGGTGAGGCCGCACCGACCGGCACGTTCGTGCACGCAGCGGACGACGAGCCGCTGTCGCTGGATCCCGCGCAGGTCGAGCCCGGTGAGGGCGGCGAGACCATGGTCCTGCAGGTCTACGAGCGCCTCGTCGAGATCGCCCCCGACGGTCCCGATCTCGTCGCCGGGCTGTCCACCGAGGTGCCGAGTCGCGACAACGGCCTGGTCTCCGAGGACGGCCTGACCTACACCTTTCCGATCCGCGAGGGCGTGACCTTCCACGACGGGACCGAGCTGACCGCCGACGACGTCAAGTATTCATGGGACCGCGTCATCGAGATGGACCTGCCCGAGAGCGCGGCCGACCTGCTCATCGACAACGTCGCCGAGACGTCCGTCACCGACGACGGCGCGTTCCAGGTCACGCTGACGACGCCGAGCGCGTCGTTCCTGCGCTCGGTCGCGACCGCGATGGTTGCGTCGGTGGTCAGCCCTGACGCGGTCGAGGAGAACGGCGGGGTGACCGCCGGCGAGCCCAACGAGTTCATGGCCACCAACATGGTCGGGACCGGCCCGTACCGCTTGATCGCCTGGAACCGAGGTGAGAACCTGCAGTTCGAGATCAACGACGAGTACTGGGGCGAGCCGGCCAACCTCGACCTGCGCATCGAGGTCGTGCCCGACCCCGACGTGCGCGTGCTCGGCCTGCGCGCCGGCGAGTACGACATGATCGAGACCGACCCGTCGTTCGTCGGCGACATCGAGGGCGCGGAAAGCGTGACCATCTACAGCGAGGGGCTGCTGGTCGAGCCGATCCACATCGGGTTCAACCTCAACATCCCCACCGACGAGCTGCCCCCGGAGGACACGATCCCGGCGGACTTCTTCCACGACCCACGGATCCGTCGCGCGTTCAACCACGCCTTCGACTACGACGCGTTCCTTCAAGGTGCGCTCGGCGGGTTCGGCGACTTCAACCCGCACCACATCCCGCAGGGCGTGTTCGGCTACGACCCCGAGGCCCCGGTCTACGACCAGCAGGACACCGCGGAGGCCGAGCGGCTGTTCCGCGAGGCCGGCGTGTGGGACGAGGGCTTCACGATCTCGGTGATCACCGAGGAGGCGAACCTGTTCGAGATCGCCGCGCTGGTGCTCAAGGACTCGCTCGAGGCGCTCAACCCGAACTTCGAGGTGCGCGTGCTGGCCGTCGCCGAAGCGCAGTTCGACGAGGCGCACGCCTCGGACCCCGTGCCCTACGCGATGTGGGTCAAGAACGCCGACCCGTTCGCCGACCCCGACGCCTACATGCAGGCGTATGAGCATCCCGACGGTGAGTGGGGCGAGATCCACGGGTTCCGGCAGGGCTACCAGAACCCCGACCAGATCGCCAGCCTCATCGACGAGGCCGCCGTCGAGCTCGACGAGGAGCGGCGCGCCGAGCTGTACAGCGAGCTGCAGAACCTGCTCTACGACGACCCGATGTGGCTGATCGCCGCGCAGGAGGGCATCGCCAACGCGCACCGCGACAGCGTGGAGGGCTTCGTGCTCAACACGCTGTGGCCGCGACCGAACGTCAAGTTCGCGCTGTTCGACAAGTCGTGACCAGGCAGGCTGGAAGGACCGGGATGCGGTGGAGGAGGTGAGCCGGCCCGTCCCAGCCACGGGCCGCTGACGCGTGCAGATCCGAGACTACGTGCTGCGACGCCTGCTGATCCTGCCCCTGCTGGTCGTGGGCACGTCGCTCATCGTCTTCTCGCTGACGCGGATCGGCGGCTCACCGATAGGCATCTATCTGTCCCACGAGATGGACGCCGAGGAGGTCGCCCAGCTCGAGGAGCGCTTCCACCTCGACGATCCGCTGCCGGTGCAGTACGTCTACTGGGCCTCGGGCGTGCTGCGCGGGGACCTGGGTTGGTCGGGGGTCGCCGCCGCCCCGGTCACCCAGGTCTTCCCGGCGAAGCTGACCGCCTCGATGGAGCTCGCGATCGCGTCGGCGATCGTGGCGGTCGTCCTCGGGCTCGCGCTCGGCACGTACGCCGGAGCCAGACGCAACCGCCTGCCCGACCACGTCACGCGGATCTTCGCGATCAGCGGCGCGAGCATGCCGCTGTTCTGGTTCGCGATCCTGCTGCTCATCGTGTTCTGGGTGAACCTGGGTTGGTTCCCGGTGGGACGCTCCAACGCCGAGATCTTCCACAGCATCCCGCACCCCACCGGTATGTACACGGTCGACGCGCTGCTGGCGCTCGACCCGACGGCGCTGCGGGACGCGCTGTGGCACCTGGCGCTGCCCGCCATCACGCTGGGATACGGCGCCACCGCGATCATCGCTCGGATGATGCGGTCGTCGCTGGTCGAGGAGCTGCAGGAGGACTACGTCGACGCGGCGCGCGCCAAGGGCCTGCCAGAGCGGCTCGTGCTCAGGCGCCACGCCCGCCGCAACGCGCTGATCCCGACCGTGACCGTCATCGGCCTGACGTTCGGCTTCCTGCTGCAGGGTGCCGTCGTCGCCGAGATCATCTTCCAGTGGCCGGGTCTGGGCCGCTGGATGGCCGATGCGGTTCTGCGTGGCGACCAGGCCACGATCATGGCCTACGTGATGTTCACCAGCGTGCTGTTCCTGGTCGTCAACCTCGCCGTCGACGTCGTGTACGCCTACCTCGACCGTCGCGTCGTGCTCGGGGAGTAGCGATGGCGGACATCCCGCGCCGTGTTCCGGTGGCCGCGCCGCTCGCCGAGTCGGCGTGGCGGGTGCGGGCCCGCCGCTGGCGTGAGCTGCTCACCGCGACGCTCTCCAACCCCACGACCGTCGTCGGCCTGGTGCTGATCATCGGGATGCTCGCGGTCGCCGTGCTCGCACCGGTGCTGACCGAGCCCAACACGCCCGACCCGTACCAGATGCCGCGTGACTGGGGTGCGCTCAACGAGCCGCCCGGCTCGCCGGGACACCTGCTGGGCACGACGAACACCGGCGGCGACGTGCTGTACGGCATCATCTGGGGCGCACGCACGTCGCTGCGGCTGTCGCTGATCGTCGTGTCGATCGCCGTGGTGGTCGGCGTGGCGATCGGCAGCCTCGCCGGGTTCGCCGGCGGGCGCATCGACGAGATCCTGATGCGCGTCGTCGACGTGTTCCTGTCGATCCCCGAACTGATCTTCGCGCTGGCGATCGCGGCGGTGCTCGGACCGTCGTTCCGCAACATCATCCTCGCGCTGGCCGTCGTGTTCTGGGTGAAGTACGCGCGGATCATGCGGGCGCAGATCATCCACATCAAGGAGAACGACTACGTCGACGCCGCGCGTGTCATCGGCGACGCCGGCTGGCGGATCTATGCGACCGACGTGCTGCCGAACTCGATCACGCCCGCCATCGTGCAGGCGACGCTGGACATGGGCCACATCGTGCTGGTCGGCGCCACGCTGTCGTTCATCGGCCTCGCCGAGGCCGGCCTCGCAGAGTGGGGTGTGCTGGTGTCCGAAGGCCAGGCGGGCATCTCCGCCGGCCGCTGGTGGGCGTCGACCTTCCCGGGGCTGATGGTCTTCCTGTGGGCGCTCGCGTTCAACTTGGTCGGCGACGGCCTGCGCGACGTGCTGGACCCGCGCACCGAGAGCGCGCGGTGACGGTGCCGCGACAGGCGACGACGTCACCGCAGGCGCCGGCGTCGGACGTCATCGCGACCGTGACCGACCTGAGGGTGCACTTCCGAGCCAAGGCCGGCACGGTGCACGCGGTCGACGGGGTCAGCTTCGACATCCGCGACGGCGAGACCCTCGGGCTGGTGGGCGAGACGGGCTGCGGCAAGAGTGTGACCGCCCGGTCGTTCCTGCGCCTCGTGCCGATGCCGCCCGGCATCGCCGCCGGTGGCTCGATCACGTTCGGCCCCGAGGGCGTCGACCTGACCACCGCCGACGGTCGGACCATGCGCCGCATCCGCGGCGACCGCATCGCCATGATCTTCCAGGACCCCGCCAAGGCCCTGAACCCGGCGCTGACGGTCCGCAACCAGATCGCCGAGGTCTTCAGCGAGCACAGGGTCGCCGACGTGCTGGCACGCGCCGGCGTCGACCCAGCGGCCGCCGGCGGCTGGCTGCTGCGCCGACGGGCCGCCCGCCGGACGCGCGTGCCGGAGCGGATCGCGCTGGCGCTCCCACCGCTGCGGTCCCGGTCCGCAGCCATCGAGCGCGCGCTCGACGACATGATCGCCGACGCGCTGGCCGAGACCCAGATCGCCAACCCACGCAAGGTCATGGACCGCTATCCCCACGAGCTGTCGGGCGGCATGCGCCAGCGTGTGATGATCTCGCAGGCGCTGGCCTGCAACCCCGCGCTGCTGATCGCGGACGAGCCCACGACGGCGCTGGACGTGACGGTGCAGGCCCGGATCATCGAGCTCGTCCGCGACCTGCAGCAGCGCCACGACACCGCGGTGCTCTACATCAGCCACGACCTGTCGCTGGTGCGCAGGGTCTGCGACCGGGTCGCGGTCATGTACGCGGGACGGATCGTCGAGATCGGGCCGACCGAGCAGGTGCTCGCGGAGCCGCTGCACCCCTACACGCGCGGCCTGCTGGCGGCCGTGCCGTCGGCGACCCACCGCCGTGGCGAGCTCGTCGCGATCGAGGGCACCGTGCCCGAGCTGATCGACCCGCCGCCGTCGTGCCGCTTCGCGGGCCGCTGCCCCCACGCCGCGCCGGCGTGCGAGCGCGTCGACCCGGTCCTCGCCCCCGTCGCCGACGGCCACGAGGTCGCGTGCTTCCTGCACCGCCCGCCCGACGATGCCGACGCCGACCTGCCCAGCGCGGACTGGGTCGTCCGGTGACGGCGCGCGTGGATCGGAGGAGGGTGTGACCACGGTGACCGAACGGTCCGGCGGCGCCGCCGTCGCGCCCCGGGGCGACATCGTCGTCGGCGTCCGTGACCTCCGCCGGTACTTCCCGATCCGCGAGGGAGCGCTGCAGCGCGTCGTCGGGCACGTCAAGGCCGTCGACGGCGTCAGTTTCGACCTGCGACGTGGGCAGACACTGGGGCTGGTGGGGGAGAGCGGCTGCGGCAAGACGACGCTCGGCCGCTGCGTCTCCGGGCTGTCCACGCCCACTGGCGGCGGCGTCTACTTCGACCTGACGGCCGACCAGGCGGCGCAGCTCGACCGGCTGCATGCCGTGCCGGAGGGCGGCGAACGGACCGACGCCCAGCGCGCCGAGCTCCAGGCGCTGGGGGCGGCGCACCGCGTCGACCTGCTCAAGCGACAGGCGTGGCGCCGGTTCCGGCGCAACACCCAGGTCGTGTTCCAGGATTCCTTCTCCTCGCTGAACCCGCGCCAGCTGGTCAAGGACATCGTCGGTCGGCCCCTGCGGGTGCACCGCGAGGCGTCGGGCTCGGCGCTGCGCGAGCGGGTCGTGGAGCTGCTCGACCAGGTCGGCCTGGGGCGCCAGCACCTCAACCGTTACCCCCACCAGTTCTCCGGCGGCCAGCGGCAGCGCATATCGATCGCCCGGGCCCTGGCGCTCGACCCCGAGCTGGTGGTCCTCGACGAGCCGACCAGCGCGCTCGACGTGTCGGTGCAGGCGCAGATCCTGAACCTGCTGCACCACCTGCAGCAGGAGCGCGGCCTGACGTACCTGTTCATCACCCACGACCTGTCTGTCGTGCGCCACGTGGCCGACCGGATCGTGGTCATGTACCTGGGCCGGGTGGCCGAGGCGGGACCAACCGAGCAGCTCTTCGCGTCGCCCGCGCACCCGTACACCCGCGCCCTCCTGCAGGCGAGCCCGGATCTGTTCGACGACAGCACCGGCTTCCGCGGGCTGGAGGGCACGGTGCCGGACCCCGCGCGGCCGCCGGCGGGGTGCCGGTTCCACACCAGGTGCCCGCTGGTGACCGCCGACTGCGGGTGGGAGGTCGACGACGTCGTCCGCTGGCTCGAGGAGGAGCCGGGCATGTTCGACGAGCTCGCCGGGGTCGAGCGGAGGTCCACCTTCGACGCGGCGCTGAGGTTCGGGTCCGACGAAGCGGCACGGCGGCTGACGGCAGCACTGCGGTCCGACGCGGTGCCGAAGGCCATGCGCGACGCGCTCGAGCGGACCGACGCCACCGGCACCCGCGTCGACGTGGCGTTCCGCCCGGTCGGCGATGTCGAGCTGACCCCCCGTGGCACGGACCACCACGCCGCCTGCGTCCTTGACGACCTCGCCGCACCCTGACCAACTCCTTCGGAGCGTGCGCTACGTGACCGCCCACCAATCTGGGGACGTCGTGCCGCGTATGCGTTGGGGGACGTCCCCACGTGACCGGCTCGCCGTGGTTTGGGGACGTGGTGCCGCGTATGCGTTGGGGGGCGTCCCCAACGGAGTGGCTCTGGGGTCGCGGGAGGCGGTCGACATCTGATACAACCGTTTGCATGCATGGTGG
The DNA here is from genome assembly GCA_035461305.1 of Euzebyales bacterium. NCBI lineage: Bacteria > Bacillati > Actinomycetota > Nitriliruptoria > Euzebyales > Euzebyales bacterium. The sequence goes on from DATHVN010000050.1 coordinate 47,359, forward strand.
AGAGTCGCACGGGTTCCGTCAGCTCGCGCGCCACGATCTGGACGGGCACGGCGACGGCATGCAGGTCATGCGGGCCGGCGACGCGTTGTACGTCGGGCACTTCGGGCCGTCGAGCATGGGCACCAGCGTGCTGGATGCCTCCGATCCGAAGGATCTGCGGCTGGTCCGCCAGTGGCGGGCACCCGAGGGCGCGCACACCCACAAGGTGCAGGTGGCCGACGGGCTCCTGCTGGTCAACGAGGAGGCGTTCCGTGGTGGGCGGCCGGCGCGCGCAGGCATGACGATCTACGACCTCACCGACCCGTTTGCACCGGCCGAGATCGGGTTCTGGGACTCGACGGGTAGGGGCGTGCACCGCATCGTGTACGAGGGCGGCGACCTGGCCCACGTCTCGGCGACCCCTGACGGCTTCAGCGAGCGCATCTGGGTCGTGGTCGACGTCTCGGACCCCACCGCGCCCGTGGAGCGTGCGCGCTGGTGGTGGCCGGGCATGGGCCCGGGCGAAGGCCGTGACTGGCCCGACGACGAGAGCCGCTCGGTGCACCACGCACTGATCGACGGTGACCGGGCCTACGTGGGCCTGTGGGACTCCGGGATGGCGGTGCTCGACATCACCGACCTCGACGACATCCGCATCGTCTCGCGGCTGTCGTGGGACGTCGGCGGCAACACGCATACCGCGATGCCGCTGCCGGGTCGGGACCTCGTGGTGGTCACCGACGAGGCGACCAGCGACGGCTGTGACGACGACCCGCGGATGGTCCGCGTGGTCGACGTGGCCGACGAGACCGCACCGGTGGCGCGTGCCGTCTGTCCGGTGCCCGAGGGCGACTTCTGCGAACGCGGGCTGCGCTTCGGCGCGCACTGCACCCACGAGAACCGGCCGGGCAGCTATCGCAGCTCGGAGGTCGTGGTCGTCACCTACTTCAACGCGGGGCTGCGTGTCTACGACCTGGCCGAGCCTGACGCGCCGCGCGAGATCGGGCACTGGATCCCGGACTGCCCGGCGGGGCAGCAGGCCGTGCAGATCAACGATGTGTGGGTGGGCGAGGACCTGCTGACCTACGTCACCGACCGCGTCCACGGCGGGGTGTACGTGCTGGAGCCGACCGACGACCTGGCGGCGTCCCTCGACGGGGCACGGCTACGGGAGGGCACCTGATGGCCACGCTCGGCTTCGCGCCTTCGGAGGACCCGTTCGTCGTCGAGCACGGCGGCTTCTACCGTCGCTGGCTGTCGATGATCGACGACCTCGACGAGCTGCAGGCGACCGTCGCTCGGCTCGACGGGACCACCGAGGACCGCTGGGTGCCGGTGTGGCGTGAGGTCGGACAGCGCCACGAGGCCGAGGGCGACCGCCTGACCGACGAGGGGCGGTCCGACGACGCCCGCCGCGCCTACCTGCAGGCCAAGACCTACTACGCAATCGGGCGCTTCCCGGGCGAGATCACCCCGGTCAAGCGCGCCGTCAGCGACGACTGCGCCCGCGCCTACTGCAAGGCCAGCGGCTTCCTCGACCCGCCGCTCGAGGTCGTCGACGTCAGGCACCAGGGGCGGCCGATCACCTGCCACCTCCGCGTGCCCCACCACGCGTCGCCCGAGCACCCGGTCGCAGCCCTGCTGATCATGTGCGGCGCCGACGTGTTCAAGGAGGACCGGGGCTGGGCCTCGGAGTACGCGCTGGACCACGGCATGGCGTCGCTGGTCATGGACGGGCCGGGCACCGGCCAGAACCCGTTCCCGTGGGCACCCGAGTCGGTGTCGGCGTGGATCGCGGCGCTCGACCACCTGGCGGCGCGTCCTGAGGTAGACGCGTCCCGCATCGGCGCGTTCGGCATCAGCCGCGGTGGCTACTCGGTGCTGCAGCTCGCAGGGACGGTGCCGGACAGGGTGCGGGCCGTCGTCGCGAGCGCCGGCCACCCGTTCGGGTACCGCATGGACGACGACGAGCTCGAGCGCTTCGTGGAGGTCCGCAACCAGCGGTCGGCGTGGCGGTTCGGCGAACCCGACGGGCCACCGTCGTTCGAAGCGACGTCGGTCCAGCAGGAGCGCGAGGACTTCAGCCGGTGGGCGCTGTCGGAGCTCGGTCTGGTCGACCGCATCACGCAGCCGGTGCTGATGATCAACGGTAAGCAGGACCACCTGGCGCCCATCGGCAACATCTACTTCATGCTCGAGAGCGGTCCACCCACGGGACGCCAGGCCCGCGTCTACTCCGACGCGGGGCACTGCGCGTTCAAGCACTTCGCCGAGTGGGCGCCGGCGTCGTTCGCGTGGCTGGCCGGTCACCTGGCCTGACGCGCCGCGTGCGCCGGACGCCTGCGCTGGGCCCGGACGTCCACCGGCACAGGACGGATGCGCCGGACGCGGAACAGCACGTCCTCACGATCCCGTAACGGTCGGGTTGTGCTTCGTGGTCGCCGACTTCGCCAGGGTGTTCTACGTGCTCGACGGGGCGGGAGGCCTGAACCTGAGCGCGACCGGGCGCGTGCTCGTCGCGTGGTGCGGGTTCGCGTGGGTGCCGGCGCTCATCCTCATGACAGTGTTCCTGCCGCGCGTGTTCCATCGGGTCGGCCGCCGGGATGGCGCTGGTGGCTGGCCGGAGCGCTCGGCGTGGCAGCGCTGGGCATGTGGCTCGTCGCCGTGGGGATCGATGCGGTGACCAGGCCGGCGGATGAGATCCTCTACGGCCGATCGTGGATCGTCCTGCTCGCCCTGCTGATCGCGGGGGGTGGTGGGTGCCATGTCGTCCGTCGTGTTCCGCTACCACTGGGCGGGCGACGTCGAGCGGCGGCAGCTGCGGTGGGTGTCGTTCGCGTTCGCCGTGGTCTGTCTGGTGGTCGGCAGCTCCCTCACGTCACCGGCGCAGGTGGTGTTCAGCTCGGCCACGGGGCAGGCCCTGCTCGTCGGCCTCATGGGCCTGATCGGTGTCGATCGGGATCGCGATCACCCGGTACCGGCTGTACGAGATCGACCGCATCATCAGCCGGACTGCGTCGTACGTGTTGCTGACGGGTGTCCTGGCCGCCGTGTACGTCGTCGTCGTGGTCGCGCTCCAGCACTTCCTGGCGCCGGTCACGGGCCGGTCCGAGCTGGCGGTCGCTGGGGCGACGCTGACCGTGGCCGTGGCGTTCGGTCCCGCCCGCGCCCGCCTGCAGTCGGCGGTTGACCGGCGGTTCAACCGCGCCCGGTACGACGCGCAGCACACGGTCGATGCACTGCGCCTGCGGCTGCGGAACGAGGTGACCCTGGACCACGTGGCTGCCGTGCTCGTCGACGCGGTGCGCACGACGGTGCATCCCGCGGCGGTGTCGCTGTGGCTCAACCGCGCCACGGCTGCGCGGAACACGATGTCGGTTCGACCCGCACGGGACGACGACACCGGGCTGTGACCGCTGCCGGCCATGGAGTGGGTCGCCACGTGCGAGACTTCACGGGCCTGGTTCCGCGAGCTTGGTCGTCTCGCTGGCGCTCGACCTCAACGGCCCAGGGACGGCTCCGCCGGACAGAGGACTTCCCGCATGGGCGAGGTGAGCGGTGAGGACGTCGCGCGGTACCGGCGCGACGGGGCGATCTGCGTGCGTGGCGTGTTCGACGGCGACCAGATCACGGTCGTGCGTCGGATCGTCGATGCCGTGCTGGCCGACCCCGGCCCGCATGGCCAGACCGCGAGCCGGCCGGGCGAGCCGGCGTTCTTCGAGGACTTCTGCAACTGGCAGCGACACCCCGACCTGCGCGATGTGATCGATCGCGCGGGGCTGCCGGCGCTGTGCGGCCGGCTGATGGGGTCCGACGAGGTGCGCCTGTACCACGACCACGTGCTGGTCAAGGAGCCGGGCGCGCGCCAGGCGACGCCGTGGCACCAGGACCAGCCGTTCTACAACGTCGCCGGTCGGCAGAACATCAGCGCGTGGATCCCCGTCGACCCGGTGACCCGGACCACGACGTTGGAGTTCGTCGCCGGCTCGCACGACGGCACCTGGTACCTGCCGACCACGTTCCTGGACCGGCAGGCCCAGTGGTTCCCGGAGGGCAGCCTGGCGCCCGTGCCCGACGTCGACCCCGCTACCGACCGGGTGCTGGGCTGGGCTCTGGAGCCGGGCGACGTGGTGCTGTTCCACATGCTCACCCTGCACGCCGCCGCGGGCAATGACATGCGCCACCCTCGCCGCGCGCTCTCGCTGCGGTTCCTGGGTGACGACGCGACGCACGCGCCGCGCCCATGGACCACGTCGCCGCCCTTTCACGGCCTCGACGAGGAGCTGCGGGCGGGGGCGCCGATGGATCACCCGCTGTTCCCGTTGCTGTGGACGGGGCGCCGGTAGTCCACCGCGTAGGCCGGCGCGTCGACGCCGGCGGGCGTGTGCTCGTCGGCGACGGGCGGCCCGATCGTCGTCGCGACCGGCAGCACGCCCGCCCACGAGCCGGCGTTGAGGTCGATCTCGTCGTCGACGGGTGGTCCGGTCCGCAGCTTCACCGATGCCTCCGACAGGTCGACCGCGACGATCGCCGTGGCCGCGGCCTCCTTGCGGTTGGGGTGGCGGACGTCGACCCACCGCCCCGGCACCAGGTGGTCGACGATCACCTCGAACGCGTGCCGGCGCTCGTCAGCACCGGTCACCGGGCGGGCCGTACCGAGCACGACGGCCGAGCGATAGTTCATCGAGTGGTGCATCACCGAGCGTGCGAGCACCAGGCCGTCGAGCAGGGTGACCGTGACGCACACCGGCGCGCCGGTGGCGAGGTGGCGCATCATGCGGCTGCCGGTCGCGCCGTGGAGGTACAGCACGTCGCCGTCGCGACCATAGGCGGTCGGGATGACCACGGGGCTGCCGGCGTCGACGAAACCGACATGGCAGACCAACCCCTCGTCGAGCACCTCGTACAGCGTCGCCGGGTCGTGTGCGGCACGCTGCGGGCTGCGGCGCACCCGAGTCCGCTGGGTCTGAGACAGCCCGACCATCGTGATCCCATCTGTTATAGTACAGATGAATGACTGTACGTGAACAGTATAGGATCACCGGTCACACACGCCAGGAGATCGTGGCTACCGTCGAGACCGGTGTGGAGTCGGGAGCGCTCGCGGCCGGCCTGGTGCTGCCCTCGGTGCGGACCCTCGCCGGCGATCTGGGGGTCAGCCCGGCGACGGTCGCCGCGGCGTACCGCGATCTGCGTGGTCGTGGCATCGTGACCAGCCGGCCCCGCAGCGGCGTGCAGGTTGCCCACCGCCCACCGCTGGAGGCCCCCTTGGTGCCGTCGGTGCCCGACGGCGTGGTCGATCTCGCGACGGGCAATCCCGATCCGATGCTGCTGCCGCCGCTGCCCGCGATCGCGCCACCCGACCGACCGCGGCTGTACGGCGAGCCACCGGACCTGCCGGCGCTGCTCGATGCCGTCGGCGACGACCTCGAGGCCGACGGGGTGCGGACCGGCCACCTCGTGGTCACGAGCGGGGCGCTCGACGGCATCGACCGCCTGCTCGATGTGCACGTGCGCCGCGGCGACCGGGTCGCGGTCGAGGATCCGTGCTGGACGGGCACGCGCGACCTGCTGCGGCTGCGGGGGCTGGAGGCCGTCCCCGTCGCGGTCGACGACCGCGGCATGACGCCCGAGGCGCTGGAGGCGGCGCTGCGCGACGGTGTCGCGGCCATGTTGCTCACACCTCGCGCGCACAACCCGGCCGGTGCTGCACTGGACCCCGAGCGGGCAACGGCGTTGCGCGACCTGCTCGTCGACGCACCGGAGGTGGTGGTCATCGAGGACGACCACTCCGCCGTCGTCAGCGGTGCGGCTTACCACACGCTGTCGTCAGGCCGGCCGCGCTGGGCGGTGATGCGGTCGATGGCCAAGGCGCTGGGCCCCGACCTTCGCGTCGCTGTGATGGCGGGGGATCGCCAAACCGTCGCGCGGGTCGCGGGCCGCCTGCGACTCGGCCCGGGGTGGGTCAGCACCATCCTCCAGCGGCTCGCCGCGACGATGCTCACCGACCCGGACGTGGTGGCCCTGCTTGCCGACGCGGCGCGGACCTACACGCGGCGTCGCGCCGCGCTGCTCGACGCCCTGCGCGACGTCGGGGTGGACGCCATGGGTCGGTCCGGGTTCAACGTCTGGGTGCCGGTGCCGCAGGAGGCACCACTGGTGGCCGGGATGGAACGCGCCGGCTGGGCGGTGCGCGCGGGCGAGCCGTTCCGGCTGGACGCCGGGCCGGGCCTGCGGATCACGAGCGCATCGCTGGATCCGCGTGACGCGGCACGGGTCGCCGGCGACCTGGCGGCACTTCTGCATGGCCCCGAGCGCACGCGCCTGGGATGACGACCACCGACGTCGCCCTGTCGCGGCCGATAGCCGAGACGTTAGCCTACAAAGGTTGGGCACCCGGGTGACCGGTGAGCCCACCAGACGCAAGGCGGAGCCATCAAGAGGACACCGACGTTGCAGGAGGTCGCCGAGGCCGCCCAGGTGCACGTCTCGACGGTGTCTCGCGCGTTGGATCCGGCGAAGGCGTCGCTCGTCAGCGAGGCGACGCGCACACGCGTGGTGCAGGTCGCCGAGGAGCTCGGCTACCGCCCGCACCTCATCGCGAGCCAGCTGCGCCGCGGTCAGACCCAGACGGTCGGGGTGGTGGTGCCCGACCTCGGCAACCCGCTGTACGCGCCGTTCGTGCGCGGTGTCGCGCACGCGCTCGACGAGCACGGCTACCTCCCCCTCGTCGCCGACACCCAGGATGACCACGACCGATTCCGACGGACGCTGCGCCACCTGTGGAGCCGCCGCGTCGACGCGGTCATCACGACGGCGGCCCGCATCTCCGACCGCGAGGCCGTGTGCGAGCTCGCCGACCAGGGCCTGCCGATCGTGCTCGCGGTCCGCACGCTGCCGGGCAGCGGCCTGCCGACCGTCGACCACGATGACACCGAAGGCGGGCGATTGGCGGCGCAGCACCTGATCGAGCTCGGCCACCGGCGCGTGCTGCAGCTGAAGGGCCCACCGGACGTCACGCCGTTCCTGCACCGTGGGCACGGGTTCTCGACCGCGGTGGCGGCGGCCCGGTGCGAGGAGGTCGAGCCACCGGTCACGGCGACCCACCCGACGGTCGGCGAGGGTCGGCGGCTGATGCGGGCCGTGCTGGCCCTCCCCGGACCGCTGCCCACCGGCATGTTCGCCCAGAACGACCTGCTCGCGCTCGGCGCGCTGGAGGTGCTGCGCGACCGCGGCCTGTGGTGTCCCGACGACGTGTCGATGGTCGGCTACAACGACAACTTCTACGCGGCGCACGCGCGGCCGGCGATGACCGCGATCCGGCTTCCCGGCTATGACATCGGTCAGCTCGCCGGGGCGATGGCCATGGAGCACATCCGTGCGCCCAGCGGCGCGGAGACGTCGGTGTCGACTGCGCCCGTCCTGCTGGTCCGGGAGTCCGCGGGACCGCCGCCCGAACGTTGACGCGGACGGCCCGCTGGCCTAGGCTGCGGACAGGGAGCAATCGATTGCAGAGGTACTGGGATGTCGGAGTTCGCACAGACAGACATCGCTGCCCCGGGGGTCATGGCGGTCGACTGGGAGGAGCGGGTCAACTTCGATCGACTCCGCTCCTACCGCCTGGAACGGGCCCGGGAGGCGCTGGACAACTCGGACCTCGGGGCGGTCCTGTGCTTCGAGACGTCCAACATCCGGTATCTGACCGGGACGCACATCGGCTACTGGGCATGGAACAAGGCGGAGCGCTACTCGCTGCTGACCCGCACTGGTGAACCGTGGATCTGGGACTTCGGATCCGCCGCCAAGGCGCACCGCCTGCAGTGCCCCTGGCTCGACCCCGAGCACAGCCGCGGCGGCAACACGGGCCTGCAGGGTGCGATCGCGCCGAGGTCGGGCCTGCCGGAGCGCGCCGCACGCGAGATCAAGCAGGTGCTCGTCGACGAGGGTGTCGCCGACGAGGCGCTGGGGGTCGACATCGTCGAGATGCCGATCCTCGCGGCCCTCCAGGACCAGGGGATCACGGTCCGCGACGGCCAGCAGACCATGCTGGCGGCAAGGCAGATCAAGAGCCCGGACGAGATCCTGCTGCTCAGCCAGGCGTGCGCGATGGTCGACGGCGTCTACCAGGACATCTACGAGGCGCTCAAGCCGGGCCTGCGCGAGAGCGACATCGTGGCGCTGGCCACCAAGCGCCTGATCGAGATGGGGTCCGAGCACGTCGAGGCGATCAACTCGATCGCCGGCGAGCGCTGCAGCCCGCACCCGCACGTCTACTCCGACCGGCTGATCCGCCCCGGCGACCAGGCCTACTTCGACATCATCCATGTCTTCAACGGCTATCGGACCTGCTACTACCGCACGTTCGCCGTGGGGCGGGCGACGTCGGCCCACCACGACGCCTACCGGAAGGCGCGCGAATGGATCGACGCCGCGATCGAGCTGGTCAAGCCCGGCGTCACCACCGACGAGATCGCGAGGGCCTGGCCCGAGGCACCCGAGTTCGGGTTCCCCGACGAGATGGAGGCGTTCGGCCTGCAGTTCGGCCACGGCGTGGGCGTCGGCCTCCACGAGCCGCCAATCATCAGCCGGCTCAACTCGCTGGACCACCCGATCGAGCTACAGGAGGGCATGGTCTTCGCGCTCGAGACCTTCTGCCCGGCCACCGACGGCCATTCGGCCGCGCGGATCGAGGAGGAGGTCGTCTGCACCGCCGACGGGGCCAAGCTGCTGACGCTGTTCCCCGCCGAGGAGCTCGTGATCACCAACAGGTACTGAGCACGCCAGGACAGGACCTGCGCCGACGGCTCCCCGCCCCCGAGGGAGCCGCGCGGCGCGGCGGATGCAGCGGTCGAGCGGAGCGAGACGATGACGTTCACGGACACGACACCACCCCAGGAACGGATGATCACCGAGGTCGGACAGCGCCCCGACAAGACGATGCGTCTGGCCTTGTACCGGCTGATGGTGCGGATGCGCGCCTTCGAGGAACGCGCGTACAAGCTGTTCATGCGCGGGCTGGTCAAGGGCACCTCGCACCTGGGCATCGGCATGGAGGCCATCGCGGCCGGTGCCGCCATCGCCATGCGGGCGGACGACTGGACGTTCTGCACCTACCGCGGGCACAACCACACGCTCGCGCGCGGCGCCTCGATGGCCGCGCTGCTCGGCGAGCTGATGGGCCGCAGCAACGGTATCTGCGGCGGCAAAGGCGGGTCGATGCACCTGACCAGTGTCGAGCACGGCGCGATGGGGTCCTACGCGATCGTAGGCGCCCACCTGCCGATCGCGGCGGGCGCGGCGTGGTCCGCGCAGGTGCGCGGCAGCGGCCAGGTGGCGGTGTGCTTCTTCGGTGACGGGGCGACCAACATCGGTGCGTTTCACGAGGCCCTGAACCTCGCGGTGGTCTGGCAGCTGCCGGTGGTCTTCGTCTGCGAGAACAACCTGTACATGGAGTACACGCCGATCGGGTCGGTCACAGCTGTGCCGCACCCGGCAGCGGACCGCGCCGCCGCGTACGGCCTGGACTCGATCCTGCTCGACGGCAACAACGTCGAGGTGACCTACGAGCACGTTGGCAAGGCCCTCACCAGGGCCCGTGAGGGTGGCGGGCCGACCCTGATCGAGGCCGAGACCTACCGCCACGGAGGGCACTCGCGCGCTGACCCGGGCAAGTACCGGCCGCAGGAGGAGGTCGACTCGTGGCTGTCGCGGGACCCGATCCCCGCCTACCGGGAGCTGCTGATCTCCGACGGGGTCGACGCGTGGACGCTTGACAACATCGACGCCGACGCGGCGAGCGAGGTCGACGATGCGACAGAGCAGGCCCAGGCGGCGCCGCCGCCGGACCCGTCGGTGATCACCACGGACGTGTGGGCGGATGGAGGGTCGGCATGGCGGAACTGAGCTACCGCGACGCGGTCGCGTACGGCCTGGCGCAGGAGATGCGCCGCGACGACCGCGTGTACCTCATCGGCGAGGACATCGCCGACGCCGGCGGCGTGTTCAAGACGACGCCGGGGCTGGTCGAGGAGTTCGGTGACCGACGCGTGCGCGACACTCCGATCTCCGAGGAGGCGATCACCGGCGCGGTGATGGGAGCCGCCATGACCGGCCTGCGGCCGGTTGCCGAGATCATGTTCTCGGACTTCTTCGCCACCTGCTGGGACATCGTCGCGAACCAGATCGCCAAGACCCGCTACATGACGGCAGGGCAGGTCACCCTGCCCCTGGTCGTCAAGACCGCCAACGGCGGGGGTCTGCGGTTCGGGGCCCAGCACTCCCAGAGCATCGAGAACTGGGCGATGATGATCCCCGGCCTGAAGGTGGTCGCGCCGTCGACGCCGGTGGACGTGGTCGGGCTGCTGGCGGCGTCCATCCGCGATGACGACCCGGTGATCTTCTTCGAACACAAGGGCCTGTACGCGTCGAAGGGGGAGATCCCCGACGGCGAGATCGTCGACGAGCTGGGCGCGGCCAAGGTGCTGCGCGAGGGCACCGACGTGACCATCGTCGCGCTGGCCGCGATGGTCCCGCGCGCGGTCGAGGCGGCCGACCGGCTTGCCGGCGAGGGCATCAGCGCCGAGGTCGTCGATGTGCGCAGCCTGGTCCCGCTCGACACCCAGACGCTCTGCGGGTCGGTGTCGAAGACCAGCAAGCTGGTCACCGTCGAGGAGAACCCGCGGCTGTGTGGCTGGGGTGCCGAGCTTGTGTCGATCGTCGTCGGGGAGTGCTTCTGGAACCTCGACGGGCCACCGACGCGGGTCACGACACCGCACGTCCCGTTGCCCAGCGCGGACGACCTCGAGGACCAGACCATCCCCACCGTGGACCGCATCGTCGAGGCGACGCGGAAGGTCATGTGATGACTGCGCTTCCGCTGCCGGTCCCCACCGAGCTGCGGATCGGCGGGGAGCTGACCACGGCGCCGTCGGGCGGCAATCGGATCATTGCGATCCGCCAGCCGTCGGGGTCGCTGTGTTGGTGACGCCGTGGAACTTCCCGGCCGCGATGGCCACCCGCAAGATCGACCCCGCGCTCGAGGCGGGCTGCACGGTGGTGCTCAGGCCCGCGTCGGACACGCCGCGGATGGCGCTGGCGGTCGGTGACCTGCTCACCGAGGCGGGTGTTCCCCCGGGTGTGGTCAACGTGGTGCCGGCGCGGCGCTCGGGTCCGGTGGTCAATACGATGCTTGCGCACCCCGCGACGCGCAAGCTGTCGTTCACCGGCTCCACGGAGGTCGGGCGGATCCTGCTGAAGCAGGCGGCGTCGCGCGTCCTGGACTGCTCGATGGAGCTGGGAGGCAACGCGCCGTTCCTGGCCTTCGCCGACGCCGACCTCGTCGCCGCCGTCGAAGGTGCGCTGGTCGCCAGGATGCGCAACGCCGGGGAGTCGTGCATCGCCGCGAACCGCTTCCTGGTCGAAGCGCCCGTCGCCGACGACTTCTCCGTCCGGTTCGCCCGGCGCATGGCCGCGCTGCTCGTCGACCCGGGCATCGACCTCCACAGCGACGTGGGGCCGATGGTCAACGAGGGCGCGCGCGACGACATCGCCCCGCTGGTCGACACCGCGGTCGGCGGCGGTGCGGCGGTGCGCGCCCGCGCCGAGGTGCCCGACCGCCGCGGCTGGTTCTATGCGCCGACCATGCTGGCCGACGGCGCGCCCGACAGCGACATCCTGGATCACGAGTTCTTCGGCCCAGTCGTCCCGGTCGTGGCGTTCGACGACGAGGACGGGGCCGTCGTAGCGGCCAACGCCACCGAGGACGGCCTGGCCACCTGTCTGTACACCGGCGACCTCGCCCGTGGCCTGCGGGTGTCCGAGGCGCTTGAGACCGGCATGGTCGGGCTCGACCGCGGGTTCATCTCTGACCGTGCAGCGCCGTTCGGCGGCGTCAAGCAGGAACCGCAGCGAGAGCGCGCGGCGGGGGTGACGCATGTCAGTGCCCGCGGCGGCGTAGGCCGCGAGGGCGGCCACGACGGCCTGCTGCAGTTCCTGGAGACCAAGTACATCGCGGCGGACTCGTGAGGCACGAGGTCTGCGCCCAGCGCCGCTCCCTGCCGCCGAACGCCCCCTCACGGCGGCAGGGGGCGTGCGCACCCCGTGAGCTCCGACGACCACCGAAGGCCACGCGACCCGCGACCACGATGATCGCCGCCGTCGCGTGAGCGGGGTGGCGCTCGGCGCGGTCGCCGGCATCGGCTTCGGGCTGTTCCAGGTCGTCAACCGACGGGTCAACGCCGTCGCCGACATCTACCTGGCGACATTCGGGCTGATGGCCGTCAGCACTGCTGTGCTCGTGGCGATCTCGGCGCTGACCGAGGACCCGGGCCAACTGCGCGGTGCGCCGCCGCTCGCGCTGGCGCTGTTCGCGTCGGCGGGGTTCGTGCACTTCTTCCTGGGGTGGACATTCCTCGGGCTCAGCCAGCAGCGGCTCGGGGCGGCCCGGACCGGGGCGCTGCTGGGATCGGTCCCGCTGGTCGGTGCGGTGCTCGCCGTGGTCGCCCTCGGCGAGCCGTTGACGCTGAGCACCCTCGTCGCGCTGCTCGTCGTGGTCGCCGGCGTCGTCGCGATCTCGCTGCGGCCACGCGGGGCGCCGGGCGGCCCCACCGCGGTCTCCCTGCCGGGGCTCGTGTTCGCCTTGGCGACGGCCCTGTGCTGGTCGATCTCGCCGCTGCTGATCCGCGTCGGGCTCGACCGCTTCGCCTCGCCGATCCTCGGCGTGACGGTCGGGATCGCCACGACCACGCTCGCCTACGGGGGGGTGGTGGCCGTCGTACGGCGGCGCAGGCACGGTCCACAGGAGCGTCCGCCACTGGCGCTGATGACCCTGGCCGGCACCCTGGTCGCGCTGTCGATCTGGTGGCAGTGGACGGCGTTCCAGCTCGCGCCGATCGCCGTGGTGCTCGCCGTCCTGCAGCTGTCGGCGCCGGTCGTCGCGATCGTCTCGCCGCTGGTGTCACGCGACCCGCTGGAGCGAGGGGGCGTGCTGCTGTGGGTCGGGCTGGTGTGCGTGCTCTCCGGCGCATTGACGTTCCTGCTCGGCGGCTGAGCGGACGGGGATCGTGCCTTCCGGGGAGCCGTGCGCCGATGACGGGCGCACGCCTCCCCGGAGCGCGCGGCGGCGCGTCTGCGGGGAGCCGCTGCGCGGATGGTGGGCGTTCGCCTCGCCGGAGCGCGCGGCGGCGCGTCGGTGGCGAGCCGCTGATGGTGGGCGTTCGCCTCGCCGGAGCGCGCGGCGGCGCCTCTGTGGGGAGTCAGCGCCCTCCTTGTGGTGGGTTGACCCCCCAGGGTGTGGCCTGCGCGGCGGGACAGGGGTCGGCACGGCCATTGGGACTGGACCTGTTCAGTGACACTGCACTACTCTGCTGCCGAGGATGCATTGAGGGGCGCAGCCCCGGAGGAGAGCCGACCATGGGTGACCGGATCGTGGTGCGCGACGGGTTCGTCATGACGATGGACCCTGACCTTGGAGATCTGCCGAGGGCCGATGTGCTGATCGAGGACGGGGCGATCGCCGCCGTCGGCCCCGACCTCGGCGCCGAGGAGGCCGAGGTCATCGAGGCCACCGGCTGCATCGTCATGCCCGGCTTCATCGACAGCCACCGCCACACCTGGGAGGCAGCGATCCGGGGCTGCGCGCCCGACGCGACGCTCGACGACTACTTCGGCGCGGTGCTCGACTCGTTCGCACCCCACTACCGCGCTGAGGATGTCTACAACAGCAACCTGGCGGGGTCGCTGGAGTGCCTCAACGCCGGCATCACGACGCTGGTCGACTGGTCGCACATCAACAACACGCCCGAGCACCCGGACGCGGCCATCGCTGCCCTCAAGGAGACGGGCATCCGTGCGCAATACGCCTACGGCAGTGCGAACACGTCGATGAACGACTACTGGAACGGCAGCACGATCGCGGTACCTGCCGACGATGTCCGCCGCATCCGCGACACATACTTCTCCTCTGATGACGGCCTGCTGACAATGGCCCTGGCGACCCGAGGCCCCACCTTCTGCGTCGACGACGTCGTCCGCGCAGAGTGGCACCTGGCGCGGGAACTGAACCTTCCGGTCACTGTGCACGTCGCGATGGCGAGCGCCGGTCGGTTCGGGATGGTCAAGCACCTCGCGCAACTGGACCTGCTGTACGAGGGCACGACGTACATCCACTCGTGCTACCTGAGCGAGGAGGAGTGGAGGATGGTCGCCGACAGCGGCGGCACGGTCTCGATTGCGCCGCAGGTCGAGATGACGATGGGTCACGGGTGGCCGCCCACCGGCACGTGCTATCAGCACGGGCTCCGACCGGGCCTGTCCGTCGACGTGGTCACGACCACTCCGGGGGACCTCTTCACGCAGATGCGCGCCGCGTTCGCCGGTGAGCGGGTGCAGGTCAACGCGGTGGCGTGGAAGGACGCCGTGCCGATCCCCGAGTCGACGGTCACGGCCCGCAACATGGTCGAGATGGCCACGATCAACGGCGCACACGTGGCGCAGGTCGAGGACCGCACCGGTTCGCTGACCGTCGGCAAGCAGGCCGACGTCGTCGTGATCGATGGCACCGCCATCAACACGACGCCACTGTTCGACCCGTACGCGACGGTGGCGCTGTGCGCCGACGTGTCGAACGTCCGTGACGTCATCATCGGCGGTGTGGTCCGCAAGCGCGACGGTGCGCTCGTCGGCGACGTGGACACGGCCCGCCGCAAGGTCAACGAGTCCCGTGACTACCTGGTCAGCCGTGTCCCACGGCAGCCCACGTGGACCGCTGTCGAACGCTGATCGGCAGGCCTCGATGACGCGCAACCATCTGGTCGTCGGTCCGGCCGATGCCGACTACGTCGTCCCCGCCGAGCTCGCGGGGCACTGCTCGGGGTTCCGGCGCTGGGCGGCGATCGACGAGCACAGCCCGTCGGTGCACATGCGGTTCTCGGTGTGCGAGCTCGAGCCCGGCGGGCAGGTCGACTGGCACGTCCGCTCGTTCGAGGAGAGCTTCTACATCGTCGACGGCCAGGTCGTGTGCGACACCGACGAGGGCGGGTTCCTGCTCGAGCCGGGCGACTACGGCGTCGTCGGCGTCGGCGCGCCACACGCGTGGCGCAACGTCGGCGACGCACCAGCGCGGTGGGCCGAGATGTCCGCCCCGCAGCCTCGGGCGGACAGGCGCCACACGTTCGTGGTGCCCGACAGGGAACGCGCAACCCCGCTGCGCCCCGACGTCCGTGATCCGCGCACACGCTCGATCGGCCACGTGTCGCCAGAGAACATGGAGGTCGACAAGCAGACCCAGGAGCACCTGGCCGTCACGGCGAGCATGCGCACGGCGCTGCTGGTCTACAGCGGCATCACGGTCAAGATGATGGTGGACTCCGACCTCGGCGCCGATCTGTCGACGATGTTCATGGTGCAGTACGTACCCCGCGGGTTCACAGGGCCCCACGACCACCCCCTCGAGGAGGCCTACATGATCCTCGAGGGCGAGGTCGACGCCGAGTTCGACGGCGAGCCGTACCGCATGACGGTGGGCGACATCGCGGTCGCCGGCGTGGGCTGTCCCCACGCGTTCTCGAACCCCGGCGACGGCCCGGTGCGTTGGCTCGAGACCCAGGCTCCGCAACCGCCGGGGCGCCACTCGTACCGGTTCGCCCGTGACTGGACGTACCTGACCGAGGCGCTCGGCGGTGGCGCAGACGGATGAGGAACGGACGATGACCGACGCAGCAGTGGTCGTGATCGGCGGCAGCTCCGGGCTGGGCATGGAGGTTGCGCGGCACTACGCAGACGCGGGGCGGCGGGTCGTCGTGACGAGCCGCGACGCGGATCGCGCCAACGACGCCGCGACCGCGGTGGGGGGCGAGACGACGGGGATCGTGCTTGATCTGGTCGAGACGGACCGGATCGGCGAGCGCCTCGCGGAGATCGGACCGGTGGCGCTTCTGGTGATGAGCGCGATCGACCGCGACGAGAACACCGTGCGCAGTTTCGACGTCGCACGCGCGACCCACCTCACGACGCTGAAGCTGGTCGGGTACGCCGAGGTCATCCACGCCCTGGTGGACCGCCTGGATCACGACAGCTCCATCGTGCTGTTCGGCGGGCTTGCCAAGAGCCGGCCCTACCCGGGGTCGACGACGGTCACGACCGTCAACGGTGGCATCACGACCATGGTCCACACGCTCGCGGTCGAGCTGGCGCCGATCCGGGTCAACGCTCTGCATCCCGCGATCGTGGGCGACAGCCCCTACTGGAAGGACAAGCCCGCCGCGGTGCTCGAGGGCTTCCGCTCACGCACCCCGCTCGGTCGCCTGGTCACCATGGCCGACGTCGTGCACGCCACGGTCTTTCTGCTCGAGAACCGGTCCATGACCGGGGCCAACGTCAACATCGACGGCGGCTGGCTGCTGATGTAGGCCCGCGCCGTCGGGCGTCTCGTCGTTCCGGCCGAGGATGAACCAGACGGCCTGCGCCGGTTCGGTCCCGGGGTTTGACAAGCGGTGGACGGTCGTCGACGCGAAGGCGATCGAGTCGCCTACGCACAGGTCGGTGACCTCGTCGCCGACCTCGACGCGCAGTGTGCCGCTGACGACGTAGCCCCACTCCCGGCCCTTGTGTCGGTGCTGGGTGCCCTCGGGCACCGAGGCGCTGCCGGGTGCGTACACCAGTTGGAGGAAATCGACGCCGGCCTCGGACGCGCCGGTCAGGCGCTCCCACAGGACGCCCGGCGCCAGCTCGACCGACGCGCGGGCGCCGGCGCGCTGGACGCAGACGTTGTGCGTCCCCATGCCGGGCGGCTCGGCCGGGCCGGTGAGCTGGGCGCCGAACAGCAGCTCGTCGACCGACAGGCCCAGCTCGACCGCCAGCGCGTACAGCGTGTTGACCGACGGCCGGACCTTGGCCGTTTCGATCTGGGAGATGAGACTCGGCGAGACCCCGATGCGCGCGGCCAAGGTGCGCACCGTCATCTGCCTGGTCACACGCGCATGCCGCAGCCCCTCGCTGACGTCGGTCCAGACCGCGGCCAGGGCGGCATCGACGTCGGGGGAGTCAGCCATCGGTTGGTCGCCGTTCCTCGTGCTGCACCACCGTCGGGAGCAGTGACGTTCCGGCCAACGGTAGCGCAACACCCGGCGTGACCGTCCCGTCCCAGCCCACGACTGCAGCGGTCGTGGGCTACGGTCGGACGGACGCTGAGGTCGGGGAGGGGACACGTGCCGACCCTACGCGCAGCCGATGGCCGGTGCTCGTGTCGCTGTGCTCATCGTCGCGTGCACCGACACCGAAGACACGCCTCAGCTCACCGTGAGTCGCCGTCGCCACGAGCGTCGCGGCCGCGTCGGGGTCGGTGCCGGCTGGGATCACACCGGATCTGCGCCGCGCCGTCGACTGGCAGCTGTCGTGGGCACCGCCGCCACGCAGTCCGCCCGCGGTGGCCTGACGATCCACCTCAACGAGATGGCGCTGACGCGTGTCGACCGCTTCTGTCCCGAGGGCGCCACTTCGTCGGCGGTCGCGTGGGCCGAGGTCGACGAGTCAAACGGTCCTGACCGTGGACGCCGGGTTCGTCAACAGAGCGGTTCTCCGGATGGTCCTGCGCCGGTGCGTCCGAGGTGGCACGGCGGTCATTGGCCGGCGGCGCGGACCCTCGCCGGTTCCGCCGAGTCCACCACCGTCGACGCTGCCGTCGTCGTCGACGGGCAGCTCGTGTGGCTGCTGCCGGCATCGGTGGACGACCTGCGCAACCGCGGCGGGCTGGAGTTGCGGGTGGCGGCCCCGCCGATCCGTGGCGCGACCGAGTCGCGCAACCGCATGGAGATCTTCGTTGTGACCTGAACGGTGCGGCGGGTGGCAGCCGGTGCCGTGTGCCGTGGCTGGTTGCCACGCGCGGGGTGCGTGGCAGCTCGTGCCGGTGTGCCGTGGCTGGTTGCCAGGCCCCGGGGGCCGCTAGAGCGGGACGTCAGCCTCGTCGACGTGCACGCCCCAGGGGGCGCAGGGCGCCGTCGAGCACCGCCATGACCGCGACCGTGTCATCGAGCGGTATCACCGGGCTCTCGGTCACACCGGCGGCGAGGCACCGGTCCACCTCGTCGATCTCGTGGGAGTAGCCCGTGCGGGTCGAGGGGCGCCTCGACCGTCTCGAACCCGTCGGTGCAGCCGTCATCGCGCACCGGATGCACCCGCAGCATGCCCGGCCGGTAGAAGGCGCCGGGACCTCGATCCAGCCGGCGGTGCCGAACACCCCCGCCGTGCGCGACAGCGGGCTGGTGAGCGAGCACTGCGCCCAGCCGGTGCGGGCGTCACCCCCATGCCACAGCACCCGCCGCCTCGGCGTCGACCCCGGTAGGTCCCAGCAGGCCCGCGGTCACCGTTGACCGTGGCGTCCCTCCGAGCACCGACTGCACGAACGACACCGGATACACGCCCAGGTCGAGCAGGGCGCCGTCGCCCTGCGCCAGATCCCACAGGCGGCTCCTCCGGTCGACGGCGTTGTGTATGCCCAGGTCGGCACGGACCGCGCGGACCTCGCCGCTCGCACCACCGGCGATCAGTTCGCGCATCGGGGCGATGGCGGGGTGGAACCGTGTCCACTGGCCTCCATGATGAACGTGCCCGCGGCCCGTGCCGCCTCCACGACCTCGATGGTCCCGGCGAGGGCGCACGGGAAGGTCTTCTCGACCAGCAGGTGCTTGCGCCGGTCGATCGCGGCCGTCGCCAGCGCATGGTGCTGGCGGTGGGGGGTCGCGATGTGGACGGCGTCGACGTCGGCATCGTCGAGCAGGTCGCCGTAGGATCCGTACGCGGCGACGGCGCCGTGCACGTCGGCGAAGGCACGGGCGCGTTCGAGCGAGCGGGAGCCCACGGCGTGCAGCGTGCCGCCGTCGACGATGGCGAGGTCGCCTGCGAGCTTCGCGGCGATGCGACCCGGTCCGAGGATCCCCAGCGGATCTGGTCGACGTCCATCGGTGGGCGTCTCCGATCCGGCGTCGGATGGTGCGGTGGTCCGCTGCCGGGGGCGACGCGTATGCGCCGGTAGGCTCGCCGGGCCATCGGGCGTCGATCGGCCCCACCGCCGAGGAGGATGACCGTGTGTCCACAGGCAACCGCGTCAGTGGCAGGGACGGCGACGTTGGCGTGCTTCTCGTGTGGTCGCTGGCATGACGCCTCGGTGCAGGCGACGGTGTGCGATGGGTGCGGCCTTCCGCTTCGCGTCGACGTCGCGCTACCCGTCGGCGCACCGTCGGACCACATCGTCAGAGAGGTCGGTTCGCTGTGGCGCTATGACCCCGTGCTGCCGGTCGACCGCGCGGATGCGGTCACGCTTGACGAGGGGTGGACGCCGGTCGTCGAGGTCGCCGAGCGCGTCTGGGTCAAGGACGAGTCGCGCAACCCGACCGGCTCGTTCAAGGCGCGCGGCATGAGCCTGGCGGTCTCGGCCGCGGTGGCGCGGGGTGCGCAGCGGCTGATCGCGCCCTCGGCCGGTAACGCCGCGGGCGCCCTCGCCGCGTACGGCGCCCGGGCGGGCGTGCCGGTGGCGGTCGCGATGCCCGTCGACACGCCGCGGCCGTTCATCGCCGAGTGCCGGCACTACGGGGCCCACGTCGATCTGGTCGACGGCACGATCGCCGACGCCGGCCGGTTCCTGGCGGAGCGGCGCCGGCCCGACGACGTCGACGTGTCGACGATGAAGGAGCCGTACCGGGTCGAGGGCAAGAAGACGATGGGCTACGAGCTGTTCGAGCAGTTCGACGGCGCGCTGCCGGACGTCGTGGTCTATCCGACCGGCGGCGGCACGGGCCTGGTCGGCATGTGGAAGGCATGGGACGAGCTCGAGGCGATGGGATGGGTCGACGGGCGCCGGCCGCGGCTCGTCGCGGTGCAGGCGGAGGGCTGCTGTCCGGTGGTCGACGCGCATCGGCGGGGCGCCAGCACGACCGACCCGTGGCCGCAGCCGTCGACGTCAGCCTACGGCCTGCGGGTGCCCTCGCCGATCGGCGGGTTCCTGTGCCTGCGCGCGCTCGCGGCCACAGGCGGCACCGCCGTCGCAGTCGCCGAGCACCGCATGTGGGCGGCAACCGGCGCGTTGGCGGCGCGCAGCGGCCTGGATATCTGCCCTGAGGGTGGCGCCGCCTGGGCAGCATATGAGACGCTGGTCGCGCAGGGGTGGATCGGACCCGACGAGCACACGGTCGTGTTCAACACGGGCACCGGTCTGAAGTACCGTTGAGCGAGGCGTTGGTACATGGCCATCTCCTGTTCATCGCACCGCAACCGCGCAGCGGTGCGCGGATGGACGCGAGGGGGTAGCACACGAGCATGAGTTACCGCCTGCATCGGGACGAGTCTCTGCCCATCGGGGTCCGCCGGATCGCGCACGAACTGGTCGACGAGTGCATCGTGCTCCTCGACGATCCCGGCGACGACGTCGAGGAGGCAGTGCACGAGGTCCGCAAGTTCTGCAAGAAGCTGCGAGGGCTCCTCCGACTGGTCCGCCCGTCCCTTGGTGAGGCGTACCGGCCGGCCAACGTCACGTTCCGCGACGCCGCCCGCCAGATCTCGTCGATCCGCGACGCCCACGCGCTGCTGGAGACCTTCGACGACCTCGTGGCAGCGCTGCACGCGTCCGGCACCGACGTCCGCTCGATCGACGACCGCGACATCGGAGGCGCGTTCCTCGAGGTGCGTGGCGGCCTGGCGGCGCGCGCATCGGCCGCGTCCGAGTCGGTCGCCGAGGGCGACGAGCGCATCGCGGCGGCCCGCGAGCTGATCGTCGAGGGTAGTGACCAGATCGACGCCTGGCCGCTGAGCAACGACGTCGAGGTGCTGAAGGGCGGGCTTGCCAAGACCTACCGACGTGGACGCAGGAGGCTTCGTGAGTGCCTGTTCCACCCGACCGACGAGCGGCTGCACCAGTGGCGCAAGCGCGCCAAGTACACGTGGTACCACCTCCGCCTCCTCGGCGACGCCGCGCCCAGCGTGCTCCAGCCGTTGATCGGCCGGTTCCACGACCTGTCCGATGTGCTGGGTGACGACCACGACCTCGCCGTGCTCGTCGCGGTGCTGCGCGACCAGCCCGATGAGTTCGGCGGCGATGAGGCTGTCGAGACCACCGTGCCGGTCGTCGAGACGGTGCGCAAAGACCTCCAGCAGCGGGCGCTGCGGCTGGGGCCGCGGCTGTACGCTGAGCAGGCCGGAGCATTCGCCACCCGCGTCGTGGCCTACTGGTCTGCGTGGCAGGAGCACGGCGACGAGTGGGCCGCAGGGGAGATCGCCGACCTCGCGCCGGCCGACGACGACCTCGAGGAGCGGTCGGCACGACAGCTGTACGCGATCGCGCGTGAGCTGAACGTGCCGGGCCGGTCGGGGATGGACCGCGACGGACTGATCTCGTCGATCCGCGCGGCCGGGTGGGTCGCGCCGGCCACGACCTGACGTGCCGCACCGGCGTCGGTGCCCGTGGACCGCGGCGGCCCGGACACGACGCCGGCCCCGCCAGGCGGTCAAATGACGGCGTGGCGACCGGACGCCCCGGTCGTTGCGCCGGTCATCGACCTGTGGCATCGGTGCCGCGGGACGTCGTCCGTGGTTGATCGACGCCTGGTCAGCATGTCGTCACGGTGTGGATGGTCGTGAGGGCCGGTGCCGTCTGCTGTTGCCGGTGCGCACAGCCGGAGCACGGCTTTCGCGTCGCTGCGCGAGACGTTCGGGCAGCCGCTGGGATCCGGTGGTGTTGACGTCCCGTGCCCCGGATGGGAGCCTGCCGGAGCGGGCCGCAACGGTGTTGTCCGCACACGACAGCCAGGGGAGCGCCACATGGAGCCAACGCCCCGCAGGTGGCCGGGCCGTGGACCGGGACCGCGCCCGTGAGCGTCGCGCGCCCCCGGACGTTGGCCGACGCCATCGACGCGTTGGCCGACGCCCCCGACGCTGACCTGCTGGCCGGCGGGACCGATCTGATGGTCGAGGTCAACTTCGGCCATCGCCGCCCCCGACGGATCGTGGGGCTGCGGCGCGTCGAGGAGCTCCGCGGATGGCGACGTGAGGACGGCCGGTTCGACCTCGGCGCGCTGACGACGTACCGCCAGATCGAGGACGAGCTGGCGACCGTTCTGCCGGCATTCGCCGCGGCAGCGCGCACGGTCGGGTCGCCCCAGATCCGCAACGCCGGCACCGTGGGCGGCAACATCGGCACCGCCAGCCCCGCCGGCGACGCCCTGCCTCTGCTGGCCGCCCTGGATGCGGAGGTCGTATGCGACGGCATCGACGGGCGCCGCATCGTGGCGCTGCACGACTTCATCACCGGCCCC
Source organism: Euzebyales bacterium (assembly GCA_035461305.1). Taxonomy (NCBI): domain Bacteria; kingdom Bacillati; phylum Actinomycetota; class Nitriliruptoria; order Euzebyales; species Euzebyales bacterium. The sequence continues at coordinate 69,636 of DATHVN010000050.1, forward strand.
AAGCAGACCGACCGGCGGCCCGGCGAGCTGATCAGCCACGTCCGCTTCGACGCGTGCGCCGGTCCGCAGCAGTTTCTCAAGGTCGGTCCGCGCAACGCGATGGCCATCTCGACGGTCTGCCTCGCGTTGGTGGCCGACACCGACGGCCGCCGGGTCCGGGTTGGAACTGGCTCTGTGGCGCCGCGTCCGATGCGACCGGCCGAGGCCGAGGCGTTCGCGTCCGACGCGATCGACTGGGACGCCGGGGCGATGGCTCCCGACGACCTTGACACCTTCGGTGCGATGGTGGCCGGCGCCGCCAGCCCCGTCACGGACCACCGGGGTACGGAGGTGTACCGGCGGCACGCCGTCGGGGTGCTTGCCAGGCGCGCGCTGGCGCGGGCGCTGCGGGACATGACAGCGGGCGACGGGGCCGGATCGTGACGAGGAGGGGGCGATGACCGAGTTGGACACCGTTGGCGACGCGTCGGTGTCGTACGGGCTGCGGATCAACGGGCGGGACCGCGCGGTCCAGGCCGGCTGGCTCGGCGAGAGCCTGCTGTACGTGCTGCGTGAGCGCCTCGGCCTGCCGGGCGCCAAGAACGCCTGCGAGCAGGGGGAGTGCGGCTCGTGCTCGGTGCTGCTCGACGACGTGCTGGTGTGCGCATGCTGCGTGCTGGCGGCGGACGCGACCGACAGCGACATCCGCACGGTCGAGGGGCTCGGCGACGGCGGCCGGCTGACCGATGTGCAGCGGGCGTTCCTAGACGAGGGCGCCGTGCAGTGTGGCTTCTGCACGCCGGGGCTGGTCATCGCGATCCACGACCTGCTCGACCGGCGGCCTGACGCCGACGAGTCCACAGTGCGCGAGGCGATCAGCGGCAACCTGTGCCGCTGCACGGGCTACGGGCGCATCCTGGCGGCGGTCGCCGCCGTCCAGCGGGAGCGGTCCGGTGACTGACGTCACCACGACACGTGGCGTCGGCGGCGGGGTCGGGACCGACGCCGGCCGCCCCGATGGCGTGCCCAAGGTGCAAGGTCGGTTCGGCTTCTCGTCCGACGCCTTCGCCGAGGGCATGCTGTGGGGCCGGACGCTGCGCAGCCCGCACCCGTCGGCGCGGATCCACGGCATCGACACGTCGACGGCCGAGCAGATCGACGGGGTCGAGGTCGTCCTCACCGCGGCCGACGTGCCGGGCACACCGACGTTCGGGCTTGAGCACGCCGACCAGCCGGTCTTCGCCGCCGATGTCGTGCGCTACCAGGGTGAACCGGTCGCGGCCGTCGCCGCCGACCACCCCGAGACGGCGCGGCGGGCGGCCGAGGCGATCGTGGTCGACTACGGCCCCGTCGAGCCGCTGGTCGACGCCGAGGCCGCGCTCGACGCCGATCCGATCCACCCCGACGGCAACGTCGTCCGCCACATTCGGATCGTGCACGGCTCTCCCGACGACGTCACCGGCGACGTGGTCGTCGAGTGTGAGTACGAGGTCGGGATGCAGGACCAGGCGTTCATGGGACCCGAGTCCGGCCTCGCGATCCCCGATGGCGCCGGCGGGGTCGATCTGTACATCTCGACGCAGTGGCTGCACGTCGACCGCGACCAGGTGGCGGCATGCCTGGCACTGGATCCCGAGCAGGTCCGGCTGACCCTGTCGGGCGTTGGCGGGGCGTTCGGTGCGCGCGAGGACGTCAGCCTGCAGGTCCACGTGTGCCTGCTGGCGCTGCGGACCGGCCGACCCGTCAAGATGCTCTACTCACGCGAGGAGTCGTTCTTCGGCCACGTGCACCGCCACCCGGCGCGCATGCGCTACCGCCACCACGCCGACCGCGACGGCTCCCTGGTCAAGGTCGAGGCGTCGCTATGGTTCGACGGCGGCGCCTACGCGTCGTCGTCGACCGCGGTCATCTCAAACGCGTGCTCGTTCGCGGCCGGGCCGTACCGCGTGCCGCACGCCCGCGTCGAGGGCTGGGCGATGCGCACGAACAACCCACCCTGCGGCGCGATGCGCGGCTTCGGCTCGGTGCAGGTGTGCTTCGCGCACGAGGCGCAGATGGACAAGCTCGCGGCCGCGCTCGACATCGATCCGGTGGACCTGCGCCTGCGCAACGCGCTCGAGCCGGGGGACCGGATCATCACGGGCCAGCGCATCACCGGCGTCGCGCCGGTCCGCGAGTGCATCCGCGCTGCGGTCGACCTGCCGCTGCCGACCGTGGACGCCGACGGCAACGTCGCACCGGTCACGCTGCCGGGAGGCACGGGACGCACCGCCGACGCCGAGCACGTGCGGCGCGGGGTGGGCATCGCCGTCGGGTTCAAGAACCTCATGTACTCGGAGGGCTTCGACGACTTCTCGACCGCGTCGGTGCGGGTGGAGGTCGGGCCTGACGACGAGGTGACCGCAACCGTGCACAGCGCCGCGGCCGAGGTGGGGCAGGGCTTCGTGACGCTGGCGCAGCAGATCGTGCGGTCGGAGCTCGGTGTGCAGCGGGTGCAGCTGCGGCCGGCCGACACGGTGATTGGCTCGGCGGGCTCGACCAGCGCGTCACGGCAGACGTGGATGAGCGGGGGAGCGGTGCAGGGCGCGTGCGACGATGTGCGCCGGGCGGTGTACGAGCGCGTCGCCGAGCGCCGCGGCGTCGCGCTTGCGGGTGCCCGCAGGGAGGTGCTGCGGCTCGACGCCCACGGCATCCACCACGTCGATCAGGGCTGGGTGGTGCCGCTGGCGGAGGCCATCGGCGACGAACCGGTCGAGGCCACGCACGAGTTCCATCATGCCAACACAGAGCCCCTCGACGAGGACGGGCAGGGCGACGCGCACGTGTCGTTCGTGTTCGCCGCGCACCGTGCGGTCGTTGATGTCGACCCCGAGCTCGGGCTCGTGCGCGTCCACCAGATCACGACCGGCCAGGACGTCGGCCGGGCGCTCAACCCACGCCAGGTCATCGGTCAGATCGAGGGCGGCATCGCCCAGGGCGTGGGCCTGGCGGTGATGGAGGAGATCGTGCTCGACGGAGGGCGCATCAGGAACCCCTCGTTCACCGATTACCTCATCCCGACGGCGCTGGACATGCCCGTCGTGGACGCGACGCTGATCGAGCAGCCCGAGCCCGGTGCGCCGTTCGGCGCGAAGGGGGTGGGCGAGCCGCCGACCATCTCGTCGACGCCGGCCGTGGTGGCGGCGATCCGCGCCGCGACGGGCATCGACTTGCGCCGCGTGCCGGTCCGCCCGGACGACATCGCCCTCGCCTGATCGCCCTCGGCGGCGGTGCACGGGTCGTGGGACGTCCCCCAACGCCGGCTCGCCCTCACGTCCCCACAACGAGTGGCGGTGCGGCCCCGCGGGGACGTCCCCCAACGCCGGCGCCGTCGTGTCCCCAGAAGCTCGTGCGGTGGCGGTTAGCCGAGGCGCTGGGCGGCGGCGATGTCGACCGCCTCGCAGACGCGGCGCCGGGTGGCGTGGATGCGGTCGAGCAGGCCGCGCGCGTTGCGCAGACCCAGCCACCCTGTCCACGCGCGGACCAGCGCGACGGCCCGTTCCAGGCCACCGACGGCGACGCCGCCCGCGATCGGGCAGGCGATGACGAGCGCGAACGTCGGCAGGAATCCGGTGACCGGCGCGATGATCGCCAGCACGATCCACGTCAGCGGGAACACCAGCAGCGTGGTCAGCACGCGGACGGTGCCCTTGGTCACGGGTGCGGCCGGCCGCCGGCCCGCGAGCGCCGTCAGCAGCGTCGGCGTCACGTTGACCACGACACCAAACACCATCACGACGCCGAGCACCACGAGGTACGCGGTCAGCGCCAGCGCACGTCGCAGCAGCCAGGTGGCGCTGACCCGCGGCACCAGCTGCTCGTCACGCAGCCGCAGCAGGTCGAGCTGGACCTGGTAGGTGCCGAGCGCATCGAGCACGTCGCGCCGCGCGGTGTCGGGTGCGTCGGCGATGGCCTGGGCGAGCCCCTCGCGGGAGGTGAGCGACACGATCTCGTCGGGGCGCTCGAGGTCCGTCCGCAGCCGGACGTCGGCGGCGCGGTTGAGCATGGCCCGGTCGAGCACGTCGGTGTAACGCGGCGTGGTCTCAGTCAGGCGCCGGCGGACGGCCTCGGTCAGCGCGCGCGCCATGGTGTGGTCGTCGGACGCGCTGCCGACTGTGCCACCCACGGGGCTCGGCGCAGCATGGCGCGCGACCCACCGGTCCAGGTCGATGGGCTGCCCGACGCGCGCCAGGACCCGGGACCGCAATGCCAGCTTGTCGTCGAACGTTAGCCCGATCGGCACGATCGCGACCCGCTCGACGCCCCCGTCGTGGGCGGCCAGGGCGATGCGCGCAGCCCCTGTCCGCACGCGCTGCAGCTCGAGGTGGTCGTGCGTCGTGCCCTCGGGGAAGATCGCGATGGTGCCGCCGCGTCTGAGCACGTCGAGGGCACGGCCGAACATCGCTGCGTTGTCGACCGTGCCGCCGTGGTCCTCCGGCCGGCTGACGGGGACCAGGCCCGCCAGGGCGAGCAGCGGGCGCAGCAGCATGGAGCGCCACAGCGTCGCCTTCGCGACGAAGCGCGGCAGGCCGCGCACGATCACGGCCAGCAACACCGCGTCCACCAGGCCGTTGGAGTGGTTGGCCACCACGATGCGCGGGCCGTCGTAGCGGATGCGGGCAGCGCCCGTCACGTCGACGGTGCGGAACAACCCGCGGCTGACCAGCCACGCCAGCGCGTCGAGCGCCTGGTCGACCATGGGGCGGCCGGCCATGCGCTCAGTCCTCGCCGAGGCAGGCGTCAGCCCACGCCGCCATCGCCGCACCGCTGAGCGTGTGCCACAGCCCGTGCAGCTGGATCCAGCTGTTGGGGCGGCAGGTGGGAGCCCTGGTTCGACCGGCCACGTAGGCCACCAGCGCGCCCGCCATGAGTGCCTCGGCGAGGCGGTGGGCCCGTCCGGCGCCGCCGCGTGCCAGACGGCGGGCCGAAACCTCGGCGACCAGCGCAGTGCCGGCGAGCAGCCCCGATACGGCGCGGATGGTGTCGGGGCGCACCGCCAGGAGTGTTCCGACGGCCGCCATGGCGGCGGCGTAGACCGGCGTCGCGACGGGTGCGAGGTCGGGCCGGACCTCGATGACGTCCTCGAGGCCGATCACGCCGAGCATGGCGCTGATCGTCGCGTCGTGCGCCCATCCCGACAGCCGTCCGCCCGGGCCGTGGTAGGCGACGCTGCCGACGCCCGCGGCGGCGACGATGGCACCGACGAGCGCGGCGTGGTCGTGGTGGCGGTGGCGCCAGGCGATCCACCCGCCGCTCACGGTGAGCCAGGCGGCGCTCAGCGCGTTCGCCGGCTGGCCGATGTACCCGCTGCGGATCCGCTCGCAGTCGGCGGCGCCCAGCGGTGGCTCGCCGACCGTGGTGGTCGGCAGGATGGCCGCGACGCGCCTGGGGATCCGCATGGCGCCGTCAGGCTAACCGGAGTCAATCGTTCGTGAACAAGTCCTGGGGATATCAGCCAAACGGTGCGTACCGCGCATGTCTGGTGCATCGTCTGGTCAGAGGGACGCACGGAGGGCACCGTCAGGCTCCGGGGAGCGTTGTGATCCTTCGGGGTGTCACGGTTCCCGGAGCCGTGACGTGTGCCTTGCCGGGCGTCGTCGCTGCGTGCATGTCGCCGTCCGTGGCCCGACCGCTGGGCGCACGAGGTGCCGCTGGGCCTGCCCGCTGCGGCTGGTTACGCTGTCTGGTCATGAGTGGATCCGCAGCACGCACTGTCCTGCGCGGCGCCCGGTGGCCGGGTGACGTCGCGTTCGCCGACGGCCGGATCGTCGCCATCGGCGACGTCGCACCGTCGCCGGGGGACCGCGATGTCTACTGCCGTGGCGGGATCATCACGGCCGGCCTGGTC
>DATHVN010000051.1 GCA_035461305.1 Euzebyales bacterium
CGGCGCGTGCCCACCCTCGTGGGCCTGGTGCTCATGTGGATCGCCCTGTGGGGCACCCTGTCGTTGGCCAATCTGCTGACCGGTGCGGCCGTGGCGCTGGCGGTCATGCTGTTCGCCCACCAGATCCAGCCGCGACCGGTGCAGCACCTCCAGCCGGCGGCGGCGCTGCAGTACCTGCGGACCTTCGCCAAGCAGCTGATCGTCGCCAACTGGCAGGTGATCAAGGCCGTGTTGCGACCCCACGAGATCCAACCCGGGATCCTCGCCGTGCCCCTGCACCATGCGTCGGACGCGGTCGTCACCCTCGTGGCCAACAGCATCACGCTGACGCCGGGCACGCTGACACTCGAAACCGACCGTCGGGGTGACGTCGCCATCCTCTACGTCCACGCGCTGGACCTGACCGACGCCGACGGCGTGCGCGAGGACATCGGCGAGCTCGAGGTGCTGGCCGTCGACGCCTTCGCCGGGCCGCAGGCGCAGGTGGTGCAGGCACGGACCCTGTCGGAGCTCGAGGAGGGTGAGGCGCCGACGTCCGCTGAGCCGTCCTCCCACGATGGCGCCGTGACAGGGACGTCGAACGACGGAGAGGAGCCGCAGTGACGATCGTGGTCAACGTCAGCCTCGGCATCCTCCTCCTGGCTGGGCTCCTGGCACTCGCCCGCGTCGTGCGGCCTCGTGCGACCGTCGCGGAGCGCATCGTGGCCCTCGACCTCGTGCTGCTCATCGTCGTGATGGGCATCGGGGTGTTCTCGATCGGGCGCGACACCGGCGTGTTCCTCGACGTGCTGGTCGTCGTCTCGCTCCTCGGGTTCGTCAGCACCATCACGGTCGCCCGGTTCATCGAGCGCAGGGGGATCTGACAATGATCGACGTCCTGGTCTCGATCCTCATCGCGCTCCTCGTGACCGCCGGCTGTCTGCTCGCGCTGATCGCCGCCGTGGGCCTGCACCGGTTCCCCGACCTGTTCTGCCGGATGCACGCCGCCACCAAGCCGGCGACGCTCGGGATGCTGTGCATCGCGCTGGGCGTCGGCATCGCCGTTCCCGTCCGTGGGTCGTTCGTCAAGCTGCTGCTCGTCGTCGTCCTGCAGCTCCTGACCGCCCCGGTGGCGGCGCACATGGTCGGCCGGGCCGCCTACACCTCCGGCATCGAGATGAGCGACGCAACCGTGATGGACGAGCTCGGTCGCGACCAGGGCACGCCGAACCGGTACGGCGCGGCGTCCTGACGCGGGCCACGACCGGTGGCCCTGCATGGCGTCGCCGTGGTCCCCCTGCAACCGCAGCCCTATGCTGTGGTGCGGTAGTGCACACGGACCGTGGGCGGGGTGAGCCGCCGGAGAGGCGATGAGCGAGCTGACGGGGACCACGTTCGCAGGACTTGAGGTTCGCGATGCCATCGGGCGTGATCTCGTCAGCACCGTCTACGAGGCGTTCGAGTCCGACGACGAGCGCGTCGTGGCGCTGCGCGTGGTCGCCGAGGACCTGTGCTCCGGTCAGGGCGAGGACCGCGAGCTTTACGGACGCTTCCTCCGTCGGGCCGCGGCCGCGCTGACGTTCGACCACCCCAACGCGCTGACGGTCGAGGAGGTCGGCGACCATTGGGGCCGCGGCTACCTGATCACGCCGCACGTCGATACGGTGCCGTTCGACGACTACATCGCGGAGCACGGTCCGCTGGAGTTCGGACCGGCGCTCGCGCTGTTCGGCCAGGTCGCCGACGTGCTCGACGCCGGGCGTCGGGCCGGCCTGACCCACGGCGCCCTGAACCCGACGACGCTGCGCATCGCAAGGCGGCTCGACGGAACGCCGACGGTCTGTCTGACCGGGTTCGGGATCGGCGCACTGCTCGAGTTGCGCCTGCGGCGGGACCGCAAGCACCTGCGTGACGTCGACGAACTGCTCTACGTCACACCGGAGCAGCTGCGCCGGCAGCCGGTGACGGGGCGCACGGACCAGTACGCGATGGCGTGTGCGCTCAAGCACGCCCTGACCGGCGAGCCGCCGTTCGTCCGCGACTCCGTCGGTGGTCTGTTCGGTGCCCACCTGTTCGTGATACCGGCGTTCGCCGACGGCAGCGACGCGGAGGCGGCGATCCTCAAGGCACTCGCCAAGGAGCCGCGCGAGCGCTACGCCACGTGCACGCAGCTGCTGTCGGATGTCAGCCGCGCCGGGCAGAGTGTCGCGAACCGCCGGCGGTCCGACAGTCGCCGCCAGCGGACGGTCGGGCACACCTGGCTGCGGGTCGGCGCCGACGCGGCGCTCGACGCAACGTCGGCGCCCGCCTCGACCTTCACCGACGAGCCCGGCAGCCCGACGCTCGTCGACGACCATGCCTGGGACGACGACGCCAGGCCCGCGCCGGGGTCCCATGACGTCGCGCCGGCACCGGGGCCGGATGACGTCGCGCCGACGCCGGGGCCGGATGACGTCGCGCCGGCGCCCGACTCCGACGACGTCGACGTGGATCGGGCGTTCGACGACGCGGAGCCGGGGTTCCATGGCGCCGACGGCGAGGCGGGGTCGAACGACGTCGAGGTGGACACGACCGAGGGCGACGCGGCCGACACTGTCGTCCACGGCGACGCCGCCGCCGAGGACGTCGCGGCGGTCGTCCACGGCGACCCTGCCACCGAGGACGTCGCGGCGGCCGTCGACGACGGGCCGTACACCGCGAGCGGATCGCCGACGCGTGCGGACAGCGCCCTGTCCAACGGGGAGCGTTCGGCGCCCGCATGGGCACGCACACGGTCCGCGTCGGTTGAAGACTCTTGGACGGCGGCCCGACAGACCGCCCAGATGGCATACCCTGCAGCCTGGGACGAGCCCGAACCGGCTCCGGCGACGGAGACCGCGGAGGACCTCGACGACGTCCCACTGCTCTCCGAGGTGTTGAGCCAGCGTCACCAGCCGGAATCGGCGGCGCGACGCCTGCCGGTGGCACTGCTGGGCCTGATCATCGTCGCCGGGATCGCGACGGCGATCGCGCTGTGGTTCATCGCCTCGTGACGCCGGGCAGCACCGCGTCAGGAGGTCGACGGGCGACCGTATGCGGAACGACGGAGGGGTCTTGGCACGAACAGAGGGGCCGCAGCCTCATTGGCGCGCGGGGTCGCGTGTGACACCGGCGGGGGACGCCTGGTGAGCGCAACGCCCGAGTCGCCCGAGTCGCCCGAGTCGCGAGAGTCGTCGGCCTTCGGCGGCTATCTCCTGCACGACGTCGTCGCGTCAGACGTCGTCACCACGACCTATCGGGCGACGCCCGAGGGCACGGGACGGCCTGCTGACGTGGCGCTGCGGCTCGTCGACGACCGGTTGGCCGGGCAGTCCCGCGCTGTCAAGGGGTTCCTGCACGTCAACCAGCGCGTCGCGGAGATCGACCACCCCCATGTGCTGCGGGTGGTCGACCTGGGCAGGCACGGTGGTGCGCCGTTCACGGCGACCGCATGGCGCGACGGCCTGACGCTGGCGGACCTGCTGCTCGAGGCGGCGCCGCTGGACGTCCCGGACGTGCTGCGCATCGGGGGGCAGCTGGCGGAGGCGCTGGACACCATCCACGGCAGCGGCATCGTCCACGGGACCGTCGGGCTGCCGACCGTGTGGATCCGTCGCCGTCCTGGCAGTCGCGTCCCACCGGCGGCGGCCCTCACCGCGTTCGGCACCAGCCACCTGCTGGTGCCGATCCTGCCCGACCTCGATGACGAGCCGGCCACCGTCGAGCTGCTGTTCGTCGCTCCGGAGCAGCTGCGCGGCGAGCCCGCCGGGCCGGCGTCGGACCAGTACGCGCTCGGCTGCCTGCTGTTCACTGCGCTGACAGGGACAACCCCGTACCGCGGTGAGACGAACAACAACCTGTTCGGTGCGCACCTGTTCGGCAAGATCCCGCACGCGACAGCCGCGCGTGAGGACCTCGATCCCGCGTGGGACGACGTGTTCGCACGGGCCCTGGCCAAGGAACCCGACGAGCGGTACGACAACTGCCGTACGCTGCTGCTCGCCGCAGGGCGCTGCGCGAGCCGGCGCCCGGCGCGGCCGAGCCGACCGGCCCCGCCGGGCGTGACCACGTCGCCCGAGGTCGACGACGAGCCCGCCGGGAGCAGGTCGAGGTGGCCCCTGCGGATCGTCCTGATCGCCCTGCTGCTGCTCGTGCTGCTGGTCGTGGTGACCCGGTCCGGCGTGCTGGACGGCGCCGTCGCGTCAGCGGCCGCCGGAGAGGTGGTCCCCAACGTCGCCGCCTCCGGCGGCTGACGCCGCACCCCGTCGCGCCGCAATGACGCGGGCGGCGTCGAGGTCGCCGGCGTAGGTCACCTTGATGTTGTCCGGCTCGCCCGGCACGGCGGCGATCGCGACCGGCGCGTAGCGCTGGACCGTCGCGACGGTGTCGACGCCGGAGAAGCCGTCACGGGCGGCACGACCGTACGCGTCGAACAGCGGTCGGGCGCGGAAACCCTGGGGTGTCTGCACCCGGTACAGGTCATCGGGCTGGGCGACCAGGCCCCCGTCGTCGGTGCTGCGGAGGATCCCCGGGCCGAGCGCCAGTGCGGGGACCGCACCGCCGACGGCTCGTGCCGTCGCCGTGACGCGCTCCACCAGCGCGGGCGTCGCGAACGGCCGCGCGGTGTCGTGGATGAGCACGACGTCGAACGACGGCGCGTGGAGTCGGGCGAGCGCCGACACCCCCGCCTGCTCGCTGGCCTGGCGGGTGTCGCCACCGGTCGTCAGGTGCACCCCGCGGTCCACACCGTGGTCGGCCAGGACGTCGCGGACGCGGCGCCGTTCCCCGGCCCGGATGACGAGCACCACGTGGTCGACCACCGGGCTGCGCACGAACGTGCCGATCGACCACACGAGCAGGGGCCGGCCGAGGAGGTCGGCGAACACCTTGTTGTCCGCCCGTCCCATGCGTGAGCCGCTGCCACCTGCCAGCAGGATGGCCGCCGTCGTCACGGAGACGCTCCTCGTCACTGTGGCCGCCGACGGCGACCGCGACGTGACTGTACCCGGCCACGGGTAGCCTGTGGCCGATGGACGCTGCCGTGACCACTGTCTGGGGCGTCGTCCGCGTCCCTTCGCCGGGCGCGATGCCCGAGGATGCGCCGGACGACCTGGCCGGGCTGCTGGTCGTCGTGGCCGGCACGCCGCCGGCGGGCGACAGCCGGGTGATCACGGTCCCGATCGACGCGTCGGCGACGGCGGCGGAGGCGTTCGCGACGGCCATCCGACGGGCACCGACTTCGGCGGACGCCGTGGTCTGGCTCGACACGACGCTCCCGCCGCCGGGGACCGTCGCGCGTCTCGCAGCGCGCCTCGGGGATCGTGATGCGGTGGTCGTCGCCACACCGGTCAATGATGCCGTGAAGCAGGTGCGCGACGGGCTCATCGTCGGCGGCGTAGCACGCAACGGCCTGTGCCGGCCCGTAGGCCCCGTCCTGGTCCGCGCCCGCATGGGGCGGGAGCGGCTCGCGCCGGCACTCGACGGTGGCAACGATCTGTTCGCTGCGCTCGGCGTCGCCGGGTGCGCGGTCACCGTCGTCCCGCCCGGCGTGCTCGGATCGGTGTGACGCGCGGGCCGGGTGTGCGCTGTGAGGCCGACCACGGGCCGGTGCCACGCACCTATCATTGGTGTCCCCGGGGTGTGGGGACGCTACCGTGCGTGCGCGTCATCGACTGCGCTGATGAGGTCATCCGGGCCGCGAGGGCCGGAGGGCGGCAGTGTCGAACCGGCGACCGGTGACGCGACGGCGGTCACCCGCCGTGCATGCGGACGGTCGCCTCGGCCGGTCGCCGCGGGCCCGACGCGTAGGATCGCCGCGCGGGCAGGACGACGGAAGGAAGCCACGTGGCGGGAACCTTCGACGAACGGCTCCGCGGCGTGCTGCTGAAGCTCGCGCCGGGCACCGCGCTGCGCGAGGGGCTCGACCGCGTCATCAAGGCCGGCAAGGGCGTGATCATCGTGATGGGTGCGTCCGAGGACGTCAGGCCGTTGATCTCCGGCGGCTTCAAGATGGAGACGAAGTTCACGGCACAGCGGCTGTCAGAGCTCGCGAAGATGGACGGCGCGATCGTCGTGGACGACGACGTCGACTACATCCTGCACGCCAACGTCCACCTCGTCCCCGACCCGTCGATCGCCACCGCGGAGACCGGCACCCGCCACCGGACGGCCGAGCGCACGGCCAAGCAGACCGGCGTGCCGGTCGTCAGCGTGTCCGAGTCCATGCACATCGTCAGCCTGTACCTCGACGACTACAAGCACGTGTTCGAGGAGCCCAGCTCGCTGCTTTTCCGCGGGAACCAGGCGCTGTCGACGCTCGAGAAGTATCGCGCGCGACTCGACGAGGTCTCGGCGTCGCTGTCGGCGCTCGAGATCGAGAATGTCGTGACCCTGCGCGACGTGCTCGTCGTCCTGCAGCGGGCCGAGATGGTGCGGCGGATCTCCGACGAGATCAGGGCGTACGCGCTCGAGCTCGGCACCGACGGCCGTCTGCTGCAGCTGCAGCACAACGAGCTGATGGCACGCGTCGACGACGAGCGCGAGCTGGTCGTGCGCGACTACATCGTCGACCGGCGCCACCGGCTGGACAAGGCGCTCGCGGGCCTCGACGAGCTCGACGCCCAGGAGCTGCTGGACCTGTCGATCCTGGCTGAGCTGCTGGGCTACGACCTCAACGGCGAGGAGATGGACCGGCCCGTCGCCCCCCGTGGATACCGCCTGCTGTCACGCGTGCCGAGGCTGCCGGAGTCGATCGTCAACAGGCTGGTGGAGCGCTACAAGTCGCTGCAGCGGATCATGGAGGCCAGCCTCGATGACCTCGACGAGGTCGAGGGCGTCGGGGCGACTCGTGCCAGGGCGATCAAGGAGGGCCTGGCGCGCCTGGCCGAGTCATCGATCCTCGAGCGCTACGCCTGAAGTCCGCGGCGGTCGGCCAGGTTCACCCATCGGGCCGATCTGACCGTCTGCTATCATTGGGTGATGGAGCGCGGTTGCTGGCCGCGGCATCCCTGTGACGAACGACCCGAGAACTCTGCGCATCCGGCAGTCGGGTGGGGTCTCGGATGCGCGGGTTGTCGACGAGGAACGAACGCCTATGGCATACGAAGTTGGGGACACCGTCGTCTACCCGCACCACGGCGCGGCTGTCATCGAGCGCCAGGAGACGCGGACGATGGAGGGTCAGGAGCGCGACTACCTCGTGCTGCGCCTCACCTACGGTGATCTCACGCTCATGGTGCCGGCCGACGCGACGGACGAGGTCGGACTGCGCAACGTGTGCACCAGCACGCAGGTCGACGAGGTGTGGGAGGTCCTGCGCGACCGGGACTTCTCGATGCCGACCAACTGGTCCCGACGCTTCAAGGCCAACTACGAGAAGCTGAAGTCGGGCGACATCTTCCAGGTGGCCGAGGTCGTGCGGAACCTGTCGATCCGTGAACGTGACAAGGGCCTGTCGGCGGGCGAGAAGCGCATGCTGACCAAGTCGCGCCAGATCCTGGTGTCGGAGCTGTCCGCGGCGATCTCGAAGTCCGAAGAGGACACCGAGGCGATGATCGAAGACGTCCTCGCGGCCTGACGTGGTGGCATGACGCGTCCCGTGCGCCAGTGAGCTCAGGACAGACTGGTGCGCGCGACAGGTGTGCGTGATGATGGCGGATGTGACGGTCCGCATCGGGCAGGGTGTCGATGTGCACCCCTTCAGCGGAGACGGCAGTCGTCGTCTCGTGCTCGGAGGCGTGCGCATCCCTGACGAGCCCGCCCTCGACGGGCACAGCGACGCCGACGTCATCCTGCATGCCACCGTCGACGCCCTGCTCGGCGCCGCCGGGCTCGGCGACATCGGCACGCTGTTCGGCAGCGACGAGCCCGAGTACGCCGGGGCGGACTCGCAGGTCTTCCTCGCCGGCGCTCTCAGCCAGGTCGCGGGCCACGGGTGGCAGGTCGCCAACCTTGACCTGACCCTGATCGGCAAGCGCCCGCGCATCGGTCCGTACCGCGACCGCATCTGCGCGTCGGTCGCCACCCTGCTCGGGGTCAAGTCCGAGCAGGTCAACGTGAAGGCCACGACGACCGACAGGCTCGGCTTCACCGGCAGGGGAGAGGGCCTGGCGTGCCTGGCCGTGGTGCTGCTCACGTCGGCCCAGCCGCACTGAGCCGCTAGCCTGACGCCATGCAGTTGTTCAACACGCTCAGCGGTGCCGTCGAGCCGTTGCGCCTGCGCGACGAGGGTCGTGTGGGGATCTACGTCTGCGGCCCGACGGTTCAGGGTCCACCGCACTTCGGCCACGCCCGCACGTACACGACGACCGACGTGCTGCGGCGGTTCCTCGAGTGGACCGGTCTCGAGGTCGAGGTGGTGCGCAACATCACCGACATCGAGGACAAGATCATCACGCGTGCGGCCGAGGAGGGACGGTCGGCGGCGAGCCTCGCTGAGCACTACACGCGGGTCTGGGAGCACGAGATCGCCCGGCTCGGCATCCGCGCGCCCGACGTCGTGCCCCGCGCCACCGGTCACGTTCCGGAGATCCTCGAGCTGATCACCCGACTGATCGAGCGCGGTGCGGCGTACGCGGCGGGCGGCGACGTGTACTTCTCGGTGCGTGCGTTCGACGACTACGGCAAGCTGTCGGGCCACCGTCCCGACGAGCTGCGGGCCGGCGCCCGGATCGCACCGGACGAGCGCAAGCGCGACCCGCTCGACTTCGCGCTGTGGAAGGGCGCCAAGCCCGGTGAGCCGACGTGGAGCTCACCATGGGGTCCGGGCCGACCCGGCTGGCACATCGAGTGCTCCGCGATGTCGACCAGGTACCTCGGCGCCGACTTCGACCTGCACATCGGCGGCACCGACCTGCGCTTTCCGCACCACGAGAACGAGATCGCACAGTGGGAGGCCGCGACCGGCACGCCGTTCGCGCGGCACTGGATGCACACGGGCATGCTGACGCTGGACAACACGAAGATGTCCAAGTCGGTCGGCAACATCATCTCGCTGGCCGAGGCGACCGACCGCTACGGACCCGGCACGCTGCGCATGTTCTACCTGCGGGCGCACTACCGCAGGCCGGTCGAGTTCAGCGAGGCGCGCCTCGACGAGGCGGCGGCGGCCTACGACCGGCTGGCCGCCTTCGTCCGCGCGACCGCCGCACTTGAAGGCGACGGCGGGCGCGACGACGCGGCGGTCGAAGGGTTCCGTGCCGCCATGGAGGACGACCTGTCGACGCCGCGCGCGCTGGCGGTCCTGTTCGACCTGGTCGCCGAGGGCAACCTGGCGGTCGAGGCGGGCGACACGGGCCGCGCGGCCGTGGTGCGCCACACGGTCCTCGAGCTCGCGGGCATCCTCGGCTTCGACTTCGACGAACCGGTCGGGGGCGACGAGCGCCTCGTCGACGGACTGATCGCCGAGCTGGTCGCCCTGCGCGACGAGGCGCGTGCCCAGCGTGACTTCGGGATGTCGGACCGGATCCGCGAGCGGCTGCACAAGCTGGGGGTCGAGCTCGCCGACTCGCGCGAGGGCACCCGTTGGCACATCGCCCGCCGGTGACGCCTTCCCGGACGTCGTCACCAGACCTGGGGACGCCGCGTCGACTCCGCGTTGGGGCGCGTCCCCAGAGCGGGTGGATGGTACGCACCTGGGGACACCGCGCCGGCTCGGTGTTGGGGCACGTCCCCAGGTTGGCGTGCGGGAGGGCATAGCGTGCACGCCATCCCGGGGCGGCAGCCGGTCGCAGAGGCGCTGCGCGCCGGTCGCGCCCTCGCCGAGGTCGTCGTCGACCGGCGGCGAGCCGGCAAGCTGACCGCCCTGCTCGAGCGGGCCCACGCGGCCGGCGTCGAGGTGCGCACGGTGTCGGCCGCCGAGCTCGACGACCTGACCGGCGGCGTGACGCACCAGGGAGTGGCGGCCCTCGCCGAGCCTGCTCCCTCGGCCGGCGTGGCCGACCTGTCCGGGGACCTCGTCGTCGTGCTCGACGGCATCACCGACCCGCACAACCTGGGTGCGGTCGCACGCGCGGCCGAGGTGGCCGGCGCCTGCGGCCTGGTCCTGCCCCGGCGGCGCAGCGCCCACCACTCGCCGGCCGCCGAGAAGACGTCAGCCGGCGCGCTGAGCTGGCTGCCGGTCGTGGTCGTGCCCAACATCGCGACGGGGTTGTCCCAGCTGGCGGATGCCGGCTGGTGGTCCGTGGGCCTGGACGGCACCGCGACGGCGACGATCTGGGACAGCGACCTGCTGGACGGCAGGGTCGCCGTGGTCGTGGGCGCCGAGGGGTCCGGCCTGTCCAAGCTGGTCGCCGATCGCGTGGACCAGCTGGTGTCGATCCCGATGCGAGGCCGGCTGGACTCGCTCAACGCCAGCACGGCCGCGGCCGTCGCGCTGTTCGAGGTTGTTCGCCGCCGCGCGGCCTCCTGACCGACGAGCGCGGCCTCCTGACAGACGAGCACGGCTGACGGCCCGCGCGTGTGCCCCCTGGTTGCCACGCTCAGCGTGGGGAGCTGCGCAGGCCCATCTCGCGCAGCGCGAAGGTCGCCAGACGGCGGCGGCTGACGGGGTCGGCGAGCGGGTTGTCGTCCAGCTCGAACCGGGCGAGCTGGTCGACCCGCGCCGACGTGAGCGCCTGCGCGGCCAGCAGGCCCTCGCCCTCGCCCCGGCGCCGCAGCCTGGTGACGGCCGTCGCCCGGCGGATCCAGCGTCCGCGCAGCGCCAGCCACAGCGTCAGGGCGAACAGCACGGGGAACAGCGCCGTCAGCGGCACCGCCAGGTCGGCCAGCCGCGCGATCGATTCCTGGCCGCTCGTGCTCGCCGTGGCCAGTTCACGAGCGCCGGCGATGATCGCGTCGAACGGGGTCGCCAGGACGTCGCCGACCAGTTGCAGGCTGCGAACCTGTTCGCTCGTGCCCGTCAACGCGTTGGCCAGCCCCGTGCTGGCCTCCCCGACACGACGCGCCGGGCGTGCGAGGGCCTGGATCTCATCGTGCAGCCGCACACCCAGCCAGAACCAGCCCACGACCCAGGTCGCCAGCAGCAGATCGCCACAGACCTGGACGGCGAGGCGGGAGGGACGCTCGGCGTAGAACTTCACAGTGCGGCCAGTTCGCTTCGGGCGGGCAGGATGGGGGACGTCATGTACAGGTTCCTCTTGCGGCCCAGATGGATCGCGGGCCACCTGCTGGTGATCGTCACCGTCGTCGCGTTCGTCAACCTCGGATTGTGGCAGCTTCGCCGGCTCGACGAGCGCCAGTCCTACAACGCGCGGGTCACCGAGCGCCTCGCCGCCGATCCGCAGCCGCTCGACGCGGCGCTGGCCGGCGTCGGTGGCGCCACCGACGACCTCGAGTTCCGGCGCGTCACCGTCGCGGGCACGTTCGCCGGTGCGCAGGTCCTGACCGCGCCCCGCAACTACGCCGGCCGGCCGGGCCAGCAGGTCCTCAGCGTCCTGGAGCGCGCCGACGGCCCGGCGGTCCTGGTCGACCGGGGCTGGATGCCCTTCGACAGAGGCGCACAGCAGCCACCAGCCGCACCGGACGGACGGGTCGAGGTGCATGGTGTCCTACGCCTGCGCGAGTCCGGTGACGTCGGTGCCGCCGATCAGGTCGCCCAGATCGTGCCCGCACAGATCGCCGAGCGCCTCGGCCGGCGCCTCGCACCGTTCTACGTGCAGCTGCAGGGCCAGCAACCGCCCCCGGCGGCCGGGTCGCCGACGCCGACTCCGCTGCCCGAGCTGACCGAGGGCAACCACCGCTCCTACGCCGTCCAGTGGTTCAGCTTCGCGCTGATCGCGCTGGTCGGCTACCCGATCCTGGTGTGGCGCACGGCGCGTCAGGACGACGATCCAACCGGCGCGACTGGCTGGGACGTCCCGGTGGCTCCGACGTCGCGCGACGAGGTCGCGCCGCAGGTGCACTCGGATGCCGCCCGCGGCCGCGGACACGACCTAGGCTGACGCCATGCCTGACACCCCCATCTGGAACGTCCTGCTCGACATGGACGGCGTGCTCGTCTACGAACAGCACGCCATCGACGGTGCCGCAGCGTTCGTCGGCGCGCTGCGCGACCGCGGCATCCGCTTCATGGTCCTTACCAACAACTCGATGTACACGCCCCGCGACCTCAGCGCACGGCTGGCGCGGTCCGGGATCGAGGTGCCGGAGGAGTGCATCTGGACCTCGGCACTGGCGACCGCCCGCTTCCTCGACGACCAGCGCCCGCGCGGGACGGCGCACGTCGTGGGCGAGGCAGGGTTGACGACGGCGCTGCACGAGATCGGCTACGTCATGGTCGAGGCCGATCCGGACTACGTCGTGCTGGGCGAGACCCGAAACTACAGCTTCACCGCGATCACGCGTGCGATCCAGCTGATCGACGACGGCGCCCGCTTCATCGCAACCAACCCCGACCCCAGCGGTCCGTCCCGCGAGGGCATGCTGCCGGCGACAGGGTCGGTCGCCGCGCTGATCACGAAGGCGACGGGCGTCGACCCGTACTTCGTCGGGAAGCCCAACACCCTGATGATGCGGTCGGCGTTGAACGCCATGGACGCGCACTCGGAGGACACGGTCATGATCGGCGACCGCATGGACACCGACATCGTGGCCGGCATCGAGGGGGGCATGCGCACCGTCCTGGTGCTGTCGGGCTCCACGGCGCCCTCGGACGTCGAGCGCTTCCCGTACCTGCCGTGGAAGGTCGCCGACTCGATCGCCGCGGTCGATCCCGCCGAGTTCGGCGCACCGTTGGACGAGGCCTCGGACCACGGGCCGTAGACGGCGACTAGAGCGCGTGCCGCGCGGGCGGACCGGCGCCCGCGCTCGCGGAACGACAGGGTGACCGACGTGCCGGCTCGGGCACCGAGTCGATGTCGAGGTCGCCACCGTGGTGCTCGATGACCGAACGCACGATCTCGGGCCCGTTCACGTCGCCTGCATGATCGCGGTGCGGATCAGCTGTGCATCGTCAACGCGTCCCCGTCGGCGTAGTCGGCCATGTGCACGTCACAGCAGGGCCACGGCGCCGTCGCGACGCGGATCCGCTCCGCCACCGGCCGGCGTCAGCAGGCTCGCACCACCGAAGAAGTGGTGCAGCTCGTCCCACCGCTGGACCCGCCAGCCGTCGGCGTCGAGGGCGGCCAGCCCGTCCTCTGGGTAGCCCGGCTCGGCGTGCGCGACGCCGAGCGCGGGGTGCAGGCGCGGTCGGTGGGCCGCCGCGGCAGGCTCCAGGCCCTCCATCAGGCTGGATGCCAGCACCTGTGCGAGCGCGGTGCGGATGCGCGACCCGCCGGCGGCGCCGGCGGCGGCGGCCAGGCGACCCCGGTCGTCGAAGGCCAGGGTGGGCACCATCATGCTGCGCATGCGCGCCCCGGGGCGGGATACGTCGCGCAGCAGCTCGGTCTCGCCGAGCATGCTGTTGAGGTGCAGGTCGAGGTCCGGGACGTAGTGACCCGCACCCAGGCCGAGGCTCGAGGTCACGACACAGGCGTTGCCGTCGGGGTCGACGGCGACCAGGTTGGTCGTGTCACCGTGGCGGTCGTGCGCGCCGAAGGCGTCCGCGAACGCCGGTGCCCACCGTCGCGGGGTGCCTGCGAGCTCGGCCGGCACGCGACGCATGGCCCGCAGGAAGCCGGCCAGGTCGTCGCGGGCAGTGACCCGGTACGGGCCGAAGCGCACGCCGACGGGGGCGGGGCGCACGTCGACTTCGTAGGAAGTCAGGTCCTCGCGTGTCAGCAGGCCGCCGCGCTCGTCGGACATCGCCAGGATGCGCTCGGCCGCGGTCCCCTTGGCGAACGTGCCGGTGCCCTCCGTGGCGATCAGGTCGAAGGCGTTCGCCAGGCCCGGCTGTCGCAGCAGCTCGCCGGTCTCGAGCGGTCGTCCGCCGGGCGTGTAGATGTACCGGCCCCGGTCGCGCCGCAGGCTGTCGATGACCATGCGCATCGTCAGCGCGTGGCGTGGCGGCATGGCCACGCCCTCGAGCGCCAGGGCCCTGGCCGGTGCGAGCAGCGCCCGCCAGTCAAGCCGTCCCCAACGCTGGTGGATGGCGCCGCAGCCGTGGGGGACGCCGGGCACGGCCACCGTCGCCATGCCGATGTCGTAGGGGATCACCTGCGAGCCGAACGCGATGTCGACCGGGAAGCGCTCGCCACCGGTGCGCCGTCCGCTGATGCCCGGGATCGCGACGAAGAAGTCGACCAGGTGGGCCTCGCGGTGCGCGGCGTCCCAGTGGATCGCGTACCCTCCACCGCCGAGCCCGGTCATGACGGTCTCCGCGACGCACGACGCGAAGGTCGCGGAGACCGCCGCGTCCGCGGCGGACCCCCCGGCCTGCAGGATCTGCAGGCCGGCGGCGGCGGTCGCAGGGTGGCCGGCGGCGACCCCGGCTACGGGAGCGGTCATGTCACGCGACCTACCGCTGCGCTACATGAGGTCATGATGGAAGTTCCTTGCTGATCACGGTCCACGGCCGCCCACCCCCGCTGGCTGGGGCGTGCGATGCTGGACCGAGCGTTGTGGAGGACGATAGTCCATGCGGTGGAGCCATTCTGCCTGGCCGGTGGAGCCGTCCCTGGGCCGTTGGGAGTCGAGCGTCAGCGAGATGACCAGGCTTCGTGGAACCAGGCTCCGCGAGGCCGTCGAATCGCCGGAGGAGCGACCGGCGTGACGACCTCCGCGGCCCTCGACGCGCGTGTCCGGGACTTCGTGGCCGCGGTCGCCCCACTGCTGGAGCGGCTCGCGACCGACGCGGGACTGCCCAACGACAACATTCGCCGTGACGTGCTGGTCGACGCGTCGGGGCTGGTGGCGGGGCTCATCGCCGCCGACGGCGTGGTCACCGACCTCGAGTTGCTGGCGATGATCACGTGCTTCGGCGAGCTCGACGACCCGCGGGTGGCGGCGGCGACGCCCGTCGAACGACGCCGCGCGATGCTCCTGGAGTCCGGATCGCAGCGCCTCGAGACGCCGTCGCCGCTGTTCAGCCTGCTGCGTGACGCCGACCTGCGCGACGGCGCCGGACGGTCCCGCGTGTACTACGAACACGCCATGGCGGTGGCCCACGCCGCGGTGGCGCTCGACGGCTACACGGGCCGGCTGGAGCTCGCGGCCGTCGAGACCCTCCGGAGCATGCTGCTGCGCCTGCTGCCCCCGGCGGAGCGGCGTGCCACTGGAGACGTCGAGGCCGACCGGCCCGAGGAGCCGAGGTCACCGGCGATCGGCACGATGCAGAACCTGCACGAGCCGCAGAAGACCACCGAGGAGCTGTTCACCGAGTTCGACGCGCTCGTCGGGCTCGACCCGGTCAAGACCGAGATCCGTCGCGTCGCGGACCTGATCACCGTCGAGCGGCTGCGCCGCGAGCGCGACCTTCCCGTCGCGCCGCAGAGCCGCCACCTGGTCTTCACGGGCAACCCCGGCACCGGCAAGACGACGGTGGCACGCCTCGTGGCGCAGCTGTACCGCGCGCTGGGTGTGGTCGAGCGCGGGCACCTCGTCGAAACGGACCGGGCGGCGCTGGTCGCCGGGTTCATCGGCCAGACCGCGACCCGGGTAACCGAGGTCGTCGACGCCGCGACCGGCGGCGTGCTGCTGATCGACGAGGCCTACGCGCTGATCCGTGGCGACGACCGTGACTTCGGGCGGGAGGCGATCGACACCCTGGTCAAACTGATGGAGGACCGGCGTGAGCGCCTCGTCGTCATCGTCGCCGGCTACCCCGCCGAGATGGAGGAGTTCATCTCCTCGAACCCGGGGTTGCGGTCGCGCTTCCCGCGGGTGATCCACTTTCCCGACTACAGCACCGACGAGTTGGTGCGCATCTTCGAGATGCTCGCCGGCAGCCACCACTACGAGCTGAACGACGGCGCGCGTGTGCGGCTGCGGGCCCACTTCGAGTCGGTGCCGCGCGGCCCGGGCTTCGGCAACGGGCGCCTCGCACGCAACCTGTTCGAGGAGGCCTGCGCCGAGCAGGCGACGAGGGTCGTGCGTCTCGACCAGGTCTCACGCGAGGACCTGGTGTGCCTGACCGCGGACGACATCCCGACGCCCGGCGCGACCGCGGCGGGCATCGCCTGACCGACGGCGTCAGCCGTCCCCGTCCGGCGCGACCGATGCCTCGAGCCGGGTGAGGCGGCCATCGGAGGTCGTCAGATACACGGCGTCGTCGGTGGCCGCCAAGGCGCTGATCGGGCCGAACGGGGCGGACTCCCACAGCAACGCGCCGTTGCGCTGCGCGATCGCTTCGACGCAGCCGTCGGGAGCGGCGACGTATGTCGCGGCGCGGTTGGCGGCGATGACGGGCTGCAACGCCTCCTCCGACACGATGCGCCACCGCGGCGTGCCACTGGTGAAGTCGACCGACAGCACCTCGTGCGCGCCGGCGACGACTATGCTGCCGTCGCGGACCTGCGCGATCCTTGCCGGGTCGTCGGCCCGCTCGAGCGTCGCACACGTCGTCCACGCGGCCTCGCCGTCGTCGGCGTGGTAGCTGCACACCTCGCCGTCGTTGCTGACGGTGAGGACCGCCCCGGCGATCGCGGTCATCGACACCGGATGCCCGCCCTCGAGCGTGCTCTGCCACCGCAGCTCGCGGGTCGTCACCGAGAAGGCGCTCAACACGTCCCCCTCGACGACGTACAGCGAGCGCTGCCCACGTTCGCTGCCGTCGAACGCGATCGTCAGCGGTGCGTCATCCTCGGCGTCGGCCGACGCGGGCGCGGTGATCGTCCAGTCGATCTCGCCCGAGATCGGGTCGATCGCATGGACGGCCACGTCACCGGCGTCGTCGCGTGCCACACCGAACATGCGACCGCGACCCGTGATGAAGGCGTCCAGCTCCGGCATGCCGGTCTCCGAGGACCGCCACATCACGGCACCGTCGGCGCGGTCGAGCGCGACGAACTGTAACGCCGTCCGCAGGATCACGGTGGGCCCGAGCACCGACATCTCTTCGACCGGTGCAGCCAGCTCCGTGGTCCACTGCGCCCTGCCGGTCTCGTGGTCGAGGCTGGCGACCACGGCACCGGCGGCGCTGAGCACGCCGTCCTCCTCGGCCGAAAGCAGGTTGACCGGCCCGTCGGCGATCGGCTCCCGCCACGAGGCCGCGATCTCGACGATGCCGTCGCCGTTGAACGGGTCCGCGGTGCCGGCCAGGGCACCGGAGCGGTCCACGGCACGCACCACACGGCCGAGCGCCACGGCGCCGGCGGCGACGACGACCGCCAGGAGTGCCAGCCCGATCCAACGCACCTGCCGGGCGGTGAGCCCGATCCGTCGTGCGGGCGTCGCCACCGGGTTCGGTCCGCCGCCCACGGTGGCTGTTCCGGGTGCACGGACGGGCTGCTGCGGCCGGGTCCTGGTGGCCGACCCGGGCTGCCGGTCGACCTCGTTGAGCGACCGCGCGGTCCTGGACGAGGATGACGTCGGTGCGGGCCGCTGGCCGGCCGCCGCGCCGGTCCTGGTCACGTCGTCACGTATGTCGATCTCGTCCGGGACGCCGGGAGCCTGGCCGGTCTCGGCCATCCACATCCACGACGGCCGCGCGGTGGCGCCGATCGCCGTCGCGAAGTCCGTGCACGTCAGGAACCGGTCCGCGGGATCCTTCGACAGGGCCCGGCGCAGGCCGGTGACGACCGGCCCTGGCAGGCGATCGGCCTGCAGCATCGCGTCGTCGGGCTCCTGCGCGACGTGGGCGTCGAACAGGTCGCCGACGCTCGTACGCGCGAACGGCACGGACCCGGTCAGGCAGTGCAGGACCATGCAGGCCAGCGCGTACTGGTCGGTCCCCTCGACCGGCGCCGACCCCCGGACCTGCTCGGGCGCCGTGTACGCGATGTCGGGCGAAGGCGCGGCGTCGGGGTTCTGGATGCGGCGTGCCCGCAGCGGCGTCGTGCCGAAGCCCCGCAGGGACACGTATGGCGCGGACGGGGACCGGACCCGGTCGTTGAGCCACACCGTGGTCGGGCTGACGGCGCCGTGCACCACGCCGGCCCATGCGACCATGTCGAGCGCGTCGGCGAGCTCACGGCAGACCGCCAGCGCTTCGTCCAACGGCAGGGTGCCGTGGGAGCGCAGCGTCGTGTCCAGCGACCGTCCCTCCACGGCGCTGCTGATCGTGTAGAGCAGGCCGTCGGCCTCACCGACCTCGCTGACCGTCGGGATGACAGGGTGGTGGACCGCCGACATCTGCTCGATGGTCGTGCGGAAGTGCTCGGCGGACAGGGGGTCGCTGAACTCCTCAGAGATGACCTGCATCAGCACCGGGTAGCCGTTCGAGGCGCGCGAGGCCAGGTACGCGGCACTGACCAGCCCGGCCTGCAGGCGCTCGTGCACGACATAGCCGGGGACCGTCCACACGCCCAACTCTGACATCGACGCTCACACCCGTGACCTCGTCGGCGTATCTCATCGGGCCGGCGCTTCAGACGATGGTGGTACCTGGCGGTCCGGATCCGCGCCGGGGGATGTGCCCGGTCGAACGCAGAAAAGGGTTGCGCTCCCGCGTCTGCCCGCGCTGACGATCGACCGTGGCAGCCTACTGCATCCCACGAGCGATTGCGAACCAAGAGTAAGACAATGATTACACTTGGTAGCACTTACACTGCGCTCCGCGGTCATGGTGTCGCGGAGCGGCGGGCCGGTCCGCTCATCTCGCAGCCGATCGGCCATCCCGTCGCGCCGCACCACCGTCGACGCGCCGCATAGCTACGCTGCAGGCCATGCTCGTGCGCCGTCTCCTCGCTGTGCTCATCGCCGTCGGCCTGGTGCTCGCGGCAGCCGCGGCACGCAGCCGTCTGGTCGGCGAGGACGCGCCACCCGTCGCCGACGACGACCTGCGTGTGGTCTGTGTGCGCGAGCTCGCACCGGTGTGCGACGCGGTCACGACGGCCACGCCACCGGTTGTCGAGGACGCCGAGACCACCGCCGAGCGGTTCGCGGAACGCGATCCGGGCGTCGACGTGTGGCTGACGCTTGCGCCGTGGCCCGACCTGGCCGCGGCTCGCAGGGCGCAGGGCGGGCTCCCCGAGGTCGCCGCGGCGAGCAGCCCGGTGCTGGCGCGGTCGCCGGCGCTCGTGGTGGCACGCCGGGACCGTCTGCGCGCGCTCGAGCCGACCTGTGACGGCGGCGGCCTGACCTGGCGCTGTCTCGGCGATGCCGCCGGCCGGCCCTGGGCCGACTTCGGCGGCGACCAGGCCTGGGGCCGTGTCAAGGTCGGCCTCGACCATCCCGAGCGGTCGGCCGAGGGCCTGCTGGCGCTGTCCCAGGCGACATCGGACTTCTTCGACGACCAGGAGTGGACCAGCCGGTCGCTGAGCTCGACGGACTACTTCTCGTGGCTGTCGGGATTGGGTGCCGCCGTCGAGCAGACGGCGGGACAGACGCCGTTGGAGCGCATGCTCCTGACCGGCGGGGCGGACTACGAGTTCGCCGGCGCCCTGGAGGCGACGGCGATCCCGCTGCTGCGCAGCGCACCGCAACGGGCCGCGCAGCTCATGGTCCACGCCGTCGACCCCGTCGTCACCGCCGACGTCGTGGTCGTCGGCTATGGCGAGGCGGGCACACCGACCGTCGATGCGGTCGCCGCGCAGATCGAGGGCGCGCTGGCCGACGCCGGATGGCGTTTCGGCGGTGCGCCTCCTCCGTCGGAGTCGCGCATCCCCGCCCTGCCCGGCGACAATGGACTGCCGTCGGCCGCCGCGCTCGAGGCGCTGCGGCAGCTGTGGATCGAGGTCGCCCGTGGATGACAGCCCGCGCCGGTCCGCCCCCAGGTGGCTGGCCATGGTGCTCGCCGCCTGCATGATGCTGACGGCGTGCAGTGCGGCCCGCGAGCTGATCGCCGAGGACGCGACGCCTGCGGACGGTGGGCTTGCCGATCCCGGCGACTGCATCGTCGTCGACATGGCGGTGAGCTCGGAGAAGATCGACCTGCTGACCGATCTCGCCCGCGAGTTCAACGGCTCCGACGAGGCGCAGGTCGACGGCACCTGTGTGTTCGTGCGGCCGGCCTCCAAGGCGTCGGGCGCGGCCATGCAGCTGCTCGCGGACGGCTGGCCCGACCAGCAGGCGGAGGGCCCGCGTCCGGTCATATGGTCGCCCGCGTCGAGTGCGTGGGGGTCGATCCTGAACCAGCTCCGCACCGACGCCGGCGAGCCCCAGATGGTCGGCGAGGGACGCCCGTTCATGCTGACGCCGCTCGTCATCGCCATGCCCGAGCCGATGGCGGCCGCCCTGGGCTACCCCGAGACGCCCATCGGCTGGGCCGACATCCTCGAGCTGGCACGGTCGGACGAGGGCTGGGGCGCCTACGACCATCCCGAGTGGGGCCCGTTCCGACTGGGCAAGACGAACCCGAACTACTCGACGTCCGGCCTGTCGGCGCTGATCGCTCAGACGTACGCGGCGACGGGCTCTGCGGACGAGCTGACCACCGAGGCGCTGGCACAGCCCGAGGTGGAGCAGTTCGCCAGAGACATCGAGTCCGCGGTCGTCCACTACGGCGACACCACGCTGACCTTCCTCAACAACTTCGCGCGCAACGACGCCCGCGGCACCGCCCTGACCTATGCCTCGGCCGTCGCGGTCGAGGAGGTCAGCCTGATCAACTACAACCGCGGCAACCCCGACGGCGTGCTCGAGCCGGGCGAGGAGCTGATCGAACCGAAGATCCCGCTCGTCGCGATCTACCCGGAGGAGGGCACACTGTTCAGCGACAACCCCTTCTTCGTGGTCGACGCCGAGTGGGTGTCCGACGACCAGCGCACGGCCGCGGGCCTGTTCGAGGAGTTCGTCCAGCGCCCCGAGAACCAGCGGCGGGTCCTGGAGTTCGGCTTCCGGCCCGGCAACCCCGAGGTCGCCGTCGAGGCGCCGATCACTCCGGCGCTCGGCGTCGACCCCGACCAGCCCGAGACCACTCTGGACGTCCCCGAGCCCGCCGTGCTCGTCGAGATGCTGCGGCGCTGGGACACACAGCGCAAGTCCGCTCGGGTCCTGCTCGTGCTCGACGTGTCGGGGTCGATGGGCGATCCCGCCGGCGCGGGTGACGCGACCAAGCTCGAGCTCGCCGTGCAGGCGGCCAGCGACAGCCTCGAGCAGTTCCAGGATCGCGACGAGGTGGGGCTGCGAATCTTCTCGACCGAGCTCGAGGGGCCTGGGAGCACGACCGACGCGCTGGACCTCGTCGAGGTCGCGCCGATCGGTGGGCAGCGTGACGAGCTGCGCAGCCGGCTGGAGGGGCTGACCCCGGTGCTGGGCACGCCGCTGTACGACGTCACCGCCGAGGCCTACGAGCAGATGACCGCGGAGTACGAGGGGGAGCGGATCAACGCGATCGTCCTCCTGACCGACGGCCGCAACGACGACCCCGACGGTCAGCTCGACCTGTCGGCTCTGCTCGACCGGCTGGCGGCCGGCTCCGAGGGGCGCCAGTCGCAGCCGGTGCGGATCTTCCCGATCGCGTACGGCAGTGACGCCGACCTCGCGACCCTGCAGCGCCTCGCCGAGGCGACCAACGCCGCGGTCTACGACGCCAGCGACCCCACCTCGATCTCGAAGGTGTTCGACGCGGTGATTTCGAACTTCTGACCCCCGCCGACGGGTGTGGCAGCGGGTCCCGGGGTGGCGGTGCTGGTTGCCACGCTGGCAGGTGCGTGGCAGCGGACCCCGGGATGGCGGGGCTGGTTGCCACGCTGGGTCGGGTGGCAAGTCAGGACGCAGATGTGCATGTCCTCCGCTGCCACGCTGACGGTGCACACTGGGCTCTCCGGTCCGCACCACTCGCCGGAGTACCCGGCCGCGACCCAGGAGGCCAGTCTCATGCCGCCGCCACAACGACTGCGACGTGCCGCAGCGCGGCGGTCGTTCCGAGACCGCTTCTTCACGCGGCAGACCGCCGAGGCGATCATGGCGCCGTCGTCGATCATCGTCGCCGGGGTGGGCACGGCTGCCGGCGTGCTCGTGGGGCTGCCGATCGTCGCCGTCGGAGCGCTGGGCGCCGCGGCGTACGCGGGGTGGGTGCTGACCCGCATGCCCCGCCAGCCGCGCGGCGCCGACACCGTGATCGACCCGCGCCGGCTGCGCGATCCGTGGCGGCAGCACGTGCGCGACGCGCTGCAGGCCGAGCAGCGGTTCGCTGCCGCCGTCGAAGCCACCGCCGACGGCCCGCTGCGCGACCGTCTGGCCGAGATGGCCGCGCGTGTCGCCGACGCTGTGCAGGAGAGCTGGCGGATCGCCAACCGAGGGCAGCAGCTCGAGGCGGCCCTCGCGCAGTTCGACCCGATCGGGCAGCTCGAGCGGGAGCTGGCCGCGGCCCGTGGCGACGACCGGGTCGCCGCGTCGGTGCGTGCCCAGGTCGAGACGTACCGGCGCATCGAGGCGACCGCCATCGATGCACGGGAGCGGTTGCGGCTGCTCGACGCGCGACTCGACGAGACGGTCGCGCGCGCGATCGAGGTGGGGCTGCGCGCCGGGGACCCCGTCGAGGTCGGCCTGCTCGACGACGACGTCGAGTCGCTGGTCATCGAGATGGAGGCCTTGCGCCGTGGCCTGGAAGAGACCGGTCACACGGTGACCCCCGCACCGGACCCGGCCGCCGGTTCCCGCCGTCGTCCGCTGGCGTGAGCGGCGGGACACGTCACCCGCGGCAGCGGACGGCGCACGTCATTGCCTATGCTGGCCGTCACGCCGACGCAAAGCGTCGTCGGGATCCCCACCACGATCCACACAAGGAAGACGCGTCACATGTTCAGACGGTTCTGGAACTACCTGAAGGCGCTGCTGACCGGGAAGTTCGAAGAGGTCGCCGACCCCAAGATTCAGATCGAACAGGCCATCGCCGAGGCGCGCACACAGCACCGGCGGCTGCGCGAGACCGCGGCGAGTGTCATCGCCAACCAGAAGAAGGCGCAGATGGATCTCGATCGTGCGCTCGAGGACCTCGAGAAGCTCAACCGCAACACGCAGCAGGCGGTGCTGATGGCCTCGGAGGCCGAGCACAGCGGCGAGTCCAAGCGCATGGCCGAGCTGACGCAGACGGCCGAGGCGTTCGCCAACCAGCTGATCGCCAAGGAGCAGCAGGTCGAGACCCTCCAGTCCATGGTGCTGCAGGCCACACAGGCGACCGAGCAGGCCAAGGCCGCCGTGGCGCAGAACGCCCAACAGCTGCAGGCCAAGGTCGCCGAGCGCCAGAAGCTGCTCAGTCAGCTCGACCAGGCCAAGATGGCCGAGCAGATGAACCGCGCGATGGAGACGATGAGCGCGGAGGTCGGGCAGGACGTCCCGACGCTCGACGAGGTCCGCAGCAAGATCGAGACCCGGTTCGCGCGTGCGCAGGGCGCGACCGAGCTGCAGCGCGAGTCGGTCCAGGGCCGGATGCTCGAGGTCGAGCAGGCCGCCGCGACCAGCCAGGCCGCCGCGCGCCTGTCGGAGATCCGCTCGAAGCTCGGGATCGAGGCCCCGGCCGCCGAGCAGGCCCCGGCCGAGCAGGCGCCGACGGCCGAGGCCGCGGCGGCCGGCGGCTCGCCGTCGCCCCAGCCGGCGGCGGAGGCCACGACCGATCGTCCGGGCGAGTCCGGCACCGACGCCGCCGGCTGACGGCCGACGCGTGGCGGGGGCGAGCCGGGACGCGGTATCCGGTGCGCTGCTCGGCGCGCTCGCGGGCGACTGCATCGGCGCGCCGTACGAAGGGAGCCGTCCGGTGGGGCGCGATGCCGCGGTCCGTCGCGTCGGTCGTGCGGTCGCACGGCGGGTGCTGCGCTACACCGACGACACCGAGCTCCTGCTGGCGCTGACCGACCACCTGGTCGACGACGACGACCGCGTCGCCGGCGAGCGCCTCGTGTGCCGGATGCGGGAGCGCTTCGACCCGCGCCGGGGCTATGGTGCGGGGATGCGTCGCGTCGTCGAGCTCTGGCGTGCGGGTTGCGCGCCGGACGCGGCCGTGACCGCGGTCTTCCCCGACGGGTCGTACGGCAACGGTGCGGCGATGCGGGTCGCGCCGGTCGGGCTGCGCTGGGCCGGCCGGCCCGACCGGGTCACCGACGTGGCGGCGCGCTCGGCGCGGGTCACCCACGTGCACCCCATCGGCATCGACGGCGCCGTGGTGCAGGCGCATGCCGTCGCCCGTGCTGCACTGACCGGGGAGTTCACGTTCGCCGACGTCCGGAACCTGCCGGCGTCCACCGCTCAGCTGCGTGACGGCCTCGACGCGGCGACCCGCACGAACCCGGGGACAGCACCGCCGGCGGTTGCCGATACGCTCGGCACCGCTCCCGTCGCGCACCGCTCGGTGCCCGCCGCCCTCTGGTGCGCAGCGACGAGCCACGATGTGCCGCAGGCGATCACGCTCGCGGTCGCGCTGGGGGGCGACACCGACACGATCGCGACGATGGCGGCGGCGATCCGAGGTGCTGCGGCGGGGGCAGCCGTGGTCCCCGCCGCCTGGGAGGCGGTGCTGGAGGGCCACGCCGAGGTGCGCGAGGCCGCCGACCGGCTCTCCGAGCGCATCGCGGACGACGACATGGGCGGTTCCCCGTGACGGTGACCGGAGGTCGCCGCCGGCCACGCCGCGGGCGTGCGTTGCTGCTGGTCGCGCTGCTCGCGATCGTCGGGGGCGTCGTGCTGGTGACGGGTGGGATCCCCCTCGCGCCCAGCGGTTCGACGTCGCCGGAGCCGGCGTCGTCGGCCGGCGCGACCGCCGTGACGGTCGACAACGTGCTCGACCAGGCGAAGACCAACCCCGACGGCTCGGTCACCGTGTCGCTGGACGCCGACGAGACCACGGGCCTCGTGGCCTCGGCGCTCGCGCGGGCGCCGGAGCAGCCACTGCGGGACGTGTCGGTCGACGTCGTCGAGCCGGAGGGTGACGCCGACGGGCGCATGGTCGTCGCGGGCCGCCTGGACGACCTTTCGCTGCCGGTCGAAGCCGTGGTGGACCTGCGCATCGTCCGCGACGTCGTGCGGCCGACTGTGCGCGACGTCAGGGTCGGGCCGGTCCCGCTGCCGTCCGGGACCCGGGAGGACATCAACCGGCAGGTGCGTCAGCTCGCGCTCCTGGCCGACGACCAGATCGCCGTCGAGGACCTGTCGACCGCGGGCGGTTCCCTGCTGCTGACCGGCCGCCCGCGCTGACGGCCGCCGTCACCCGACCGCGTGGCCGAGGCGGCGGGCCAGCAGCCGAAGGTGCTCGACGAGCTCCGGGGGTTCCTCCACCTCGACGTCGACGTCGAGTGCCAGGATGTGCAGCGCCAGCGCGGGTACCGACTGGCCGCCCACGGTCAGCTCACAGGTGTCGGCGTCGCGTGGCTCCACCTCACCCCAGCCTGCCCACAGCCTGGCGCGCAAGGACGCCGCGGGCTCGTGCACGACGATGCGCGCCTGCGGTCCCCACGCTGCTGACGACAGCCTGCGGGCGACGTACGTCGCGGCGTCGGGCTCCGGGGGCTCACGCTGTGTGAACCGCGGGCCGGTCGGCAGGCGGGGCCGCATGCGGTCGACGCGGAAGATCCTCCAGTCGTCGCGCACGACGTCCCACGCCAGCAGGTACCACCGGGTGGCGGTCTGCACGAGCCGGTGCGGCTCGACGGTGCGCACGGCCTCGTCGCCCTCCCGGGTGCGGTAGTCGAACCGCAGCCGCTGTGCGTCCCGGCAGGCGGCCGCGATCACCGTGAGCACGTCAGGTGCGATCGACGGACCCGTCGACGGCAGCGTGACCACGGCGGTCTGCAGCGCGTTGACGCGGTGCCGCAGGCGCGAGGGCAGCACCTGTTCGAGCTTGACCATCGCGCGCATAGCCGCCTCGTCGATGCCCGTGACCGTGGCGCGCGTGGCCATGCGCAGGCCGACCCCCACGGCGACAGCCTCGTCGTCGTCGAGCAACAGCGGCGGCAGCGCCGCACCCGCGCCCAGCTCGTACCCCGCGGCGCCGCGACTCGCATGGACCGGATAGCCCAGGTCGCGGAGGCGTTCGATGTCGCGTCGGATCGTCCGGGTGCTCACCTCGAGCCGCTCCGCCAGCTCGCTCCCGGACCAGTCACGGCGGGCCTGCAGCAGTGATAGCAGGCGGAGGAGGCGTGCCGAGGTGTCCATGCGTCAACAATAGTGGAACTTAGGACAGTTTCTGTCCGCAGCGGTGAGTATCGTGTGGAGACATCGTCCTCATGTCGCCGGTCGCGCCATGTCCGGTCACGCCTCCGGACGGTCGATCGACCTGAGCAACGAAGGAGTCCCGAATGACAGTCGACACCTCAGGCAGCTTCAGCGGTAGCTCACGTGGCCAGATCGTGGCCAGCGGTCTGGTCAAACGCTACGGCGACGTCGTGGCCCTCGACGGGCTGGATCTGGTCGTGCCCGAGGGCACGGTCCTGGCGGTGCTCGGTCCGAACGGTGCCGGCAAGACCACGGCGGTGCGCATCCTGACGACGCTGCTCGATCCGGACGCCGGGTCGGCCTTCGTGGCCGGACTGGACGTCCGCGACGATCCTGCCGGGGTGCGGCGGCACATCGGGCTGTCGGGCCAGTACGCCGCTGTCGACGAGAACCTCACGGGATTCGAGAACCTCGACATGGTCGGCCGGCTGTACCGGCTCGGTAGGCGCCCATCGATCACGCGGGCCAGGGAGCTGCTGGAGCAGTTCAACCTCGCCGACGCCGGCGACCGTCCCGTCAAGACCTACTCGGGCGGCATGCGTCGCCGGCTCGACCTCGCCGCAGCGCTGGTCGCGCGGCCGCCGGTGCTGTTCCTCGACGAACCGACGACCGGGCTGGACCCACGCAGCCGTACCGACATGTGGGGCGTCATCCGCGACCTCGTGAGCGGTGGCACCACCCTGATGCTCACCACGCAGTACCTGGAGGAGGCCGACCGCCTGGCCGACGACATCGTCGTGATCGACCGCGGCCGCGAGATCGCGCACGGCACGGCCGACGAGCTCAAGCGAACGGTCGGCGGCGAGCGTGTCGAGCTGGTCCTGGCCGATCGCCGGGACGTCGACCCGGCACGCGCGACGCTGCGCGAGGTCGCGGTGGGCGACGTCGTCGTCGAGGACGGCGGCCGCCGGTTGACCGCGCCGGTCAGCGGGGGTGCGACCGCCCTCATGGCGGCCCTGCGCCGCCTCGACGATGGCAGGGTGCCGGTGCTCGACGTCGGCATGCGCCGGCCAACGCTCGACGACGTGTTCCTCACGCTGACAGGTCGGGCCGCCGAGGACGACGCCACCGGCGTACGCACCGACCGTGCCGCCGAAGACGACGCCACCGGTGTGCACACCGACACCCGCGCCCGCCAGGAGGTCGCCTCATGACGCAGCTGCTGTATGCCTTCGCCGACGGTGCGATCGTCGCGAAGCGCAACCTGATCAAGATCAAGCGCGTGCCCGATCTGATCGTCTTCACGACCCTGTCGCCGATCATGTTCGTGCTGCTGTTCGGCTACGTCTTCGGCAGCGCGATCGACGTGCCGGGCGGGGTCAGCTATCGCGAGTTCCTGATGGCGGGCATCTTCGCGCAGACGGTCATCTTCGGCTCGACCATCACCGGTGCAGGGCTCGCCGAGGACATGCAGAAGGGCATCATCGACCGGTTCCGCTCGCTGCCGATGTCACGCTCGGCGGTGCTCCTCGGCCGCACCGCCAGCGACATCGTCAACAACATCATCGTGGTCGCCGTGATGTCGGTGACCGGGCTGGCGATCGGCTGGCGGATCCACACGTCGGTCCTCGAGGCGCTCGCAGGCTTCGCGCTCCTGCTGCTGTTCGCCTACGCCATCTCGTGGATGATGGCGTGGGTGGGGCTGCTGGTCCCGAGCCCCGAGGTCGTCAACAACGCGTCGTTCATCACGATCTTCCCGCTGACCTTCATCGCGAACACGTTCGTGCCGGTCGACGGGTTCCCGACCGTGCTGCGGACGTTCGCCTACTGGAACCCGGTGTCGGCGGTCGTCCAGGCGACCCGTGAGCTGTTCGGCAACACCAACCCGGCGTTCCCTCCGCCCGACGTGTGGCCGCTGCAGCATCCCGTCCTCTACAGCCTGCTGTGGGTGGTCATCATCCTTGCCGTGTTCGTGCCGCTCGCGGTGCGCCAGTACAAGCGGGCCGCCAGCCGCTGACAGGGCAGCGATGGCGTGCAGCGCCTGGACGCGTCAGCCCTGCCGAGTGGGAGGGTCTTCGACATCGCGGGGTTCCTGGACCGCCACCAGATGACCAACGACCGATTGTGCGAGCGTTCGGGTCGTCGACGCGCTGGCCGTTCCCATCGCAGGGGCGCGCGGACTTCCCAACGCCTCCTCGCGCACAAGCGGAACGGCGTTGTGCTCGGTGGT
Organism: Euzebyales bacterium; assembly: GCA_035461305.1. Taxonomy (NCBI): domain Bacteria; kingdom Bacillati; phylum Actinomycetota; class Nitriliruptoria; order Euzebyales; species Euzebyales bacterium. The sequence goes on from DATHVN010000051.1 coordinate 28,289, forward strand.
GGCGGAAGGTGGCCGCGGCTCCATCGACTCGGCCGTCGGGCGTCCGGTCAGTGGGTCACCAGCCGAGGACGGTATCGACCACGGCGATCGCGATGTCATGCAGCTTGCGGTTCTCGTGTTGCGACGCAGTGACGAGCGTTTCGAACGCTACGTCCGCGTTCACGCCGCGGCTCGCCATGAGGATGCCCTTGGCCTGTTCGATGACTGCGCGGGAGTCGAGTGCTCGACGCAGTTGCGCGGCGAGCTCGACGGCGGCTTCGTGAGTTTCGAGGTTGGCCAATGCCACGCCGGCCTGGCCGGCGTAGAGCTCGGCGACCGAGAAGTCCTCCGCGGAGAACGGCGCCGGCGTACGGG
>DATHVN010000052.1 GCA_035461305.1 Euzebyales bacterium
CTCGGCGTGGAAGCGGATCTCGAAGTGGTCGACGACCAGCTGCCAGAACGTGTCGAGATCGGTGACCGACCAGTCCCACAGTGCGGCGTAGTCGCCGATGTCGACGCCGTGCCGGTCGGCTGCGGCGCGAGCGAACGCGCCGATCTGCGTGGTCTCCCACACGTCGTCCGGCGGCGACCACAGCAGGGCCGTTGTCTCGGTGGTCGTCGCCATCGCGTCAGTCCTCCGTGAGTCCCAGCTCCCGTGCCACCCGCGCGACGTGCCCTGTGGCCCGGACGTTGCGCCACTCGCGCTCGACCGCTCCGTCGGGGCCGAGCACGAACGTCGAGCGGATCAGCCCTTCGTACTCGCGTCCGTAGTTCTTCTTCGTGCCCCAGCGCCGTAGCGCGATGCCACCTCGTGGTCAGGATCCGACAGCAGGGGGAACCGCAGCCCGTCTCGTTCGGCGAACTCGGCGTTGGCCGCCGGCGGGTCCGGGCTGATGCCCACCACCGCATACCCGGCATCGTGGAACGCGTTGTAGCGGTCCCGGAAGTCGCATGCCTCCGCCGTACAGCCGGGCGTCATCGCCTTGGGGTAGAAGAACAGGATCACGTGTCGCCCGGCGAAGTCGTCGGTCGACACGGGGGTGCCGTGCTGGTCGGCGAGGGTGAAGGACAGGTCGCTCATGATCTGGCCCGATCAGGTGACGTGACGCGCCGTCGGTCGGACGCGCCGGGGTAGCATACGGCCGGGTTCGGCCCTCAGCGACCGCCGGCCTGCTGCTGCTCGGCGACCGCCACGGCCATCACGACGACCGCAACCGCCGTCAGCGCGCCGGTCGGTGGCCACGCGATGACGAGCGGGTACAGCGCGGCCAGCGCGACGATCGCGATCGCGCGCACCGTCGGACGTCCGACGCCGGCCCGCAGCAGTGCGAGGCCGGTGCCGCCAACGAACAGCGCGGCCCCGACCAGCAGGGCCAGGGCGGCACTCGGCGCCAGGTGCTCCGTCGGGTGCGCCACGGCCTCCTCCATGGCGACCGCGAAGCCGACGACGCCACCGATGACCGGGAAGTGCAGGAACGAGTAGACGTCGCGGGCGTACCTGCCCCGGGCGAGCGACGTGGCGGCATCCATCGCCCGCTCGAGCGCGTCCTTGGCGCGCGAGAAGTAGGTCCACCAGAGGGCACAGACGCCGACGACCGCGGGGATCACCACGGCCGCCAGCGTCGCCGACCGCGGCAGGCCGGCCGCCCCGAGGCCCGCGGCGATCAACGACTCACCGAGTGCGATGATGACGAACAGGCCGTGGCGCTCCGCGAAGTGGGCGCTGAACAGCCGCCACTCACCGCCGCCCGCCTGGGTCGCCGAGAACACGTCGATCGCGACCGCCAGCGCCAGGACGGCGGTGCGCGTCTCCGCCGGCATGACGGCCGCCACCGCGATGACGAGCAGGCCCGCGGCCGACAGCGCGGACCACGTCCGGATGGCGCCGCGCCACTCGGCGTCACCCGCCGAGACCCACCACTGGCCGGCGATGCCGAGCACGCGCACCAGGATGTAGGACACCGCGAACCACCAGCCGCTCGGCGCGAAGACGTCCGGCACGGCGACCGCCATCAGGAAGGCGGCCCCGACGGCGGCCATGGTCAGCACCTCGATGCCCGGATGTTCGGTGTCGGCGGCGTTGAGCGTCCACGTGAACTGGGTCCACGCCCACCACACGAGCCAGAACACGAGCACGGCCTGGACGAGGCCCGTGAGCGTCAGGTGCTCGCGCAGGACCCCCGTGACCTGCGTCACGGCGAACACGAACACCAGGTCGAAGAACAGTTCGATGAAGGTCGCGCCCTGCGGACGCGTCGCCCGGACGGTGCTCGGCATCGCGGTGCTCCTCCGCACGCTCAACCGGTCGCGATGGACAACCTTGCGGCATGCTACCCGCAAGCGACACTCTGGTCCCGACCACGCGGATCAGGCGTCGCCGAAGCCCTCCGGGAGTGGGAAGCGCTCGTTCCAGGGCAGCACGATGGCACCGTCCTCGATCGTGGGCCGCACGGCGGCGATCGTCCGCCGTGTCGCGTCGGCGAGCAGCGCGTCGACCGACGGGTGCGCCAGCGCGGCGCGCATCGTGTAGTACGTCGCGGCGATCACGCGCAGCCCGTCCACGTCCGCGCTCGTCGTCCACGTCTCCTCGACGACCTCGCCAGTGTGTGGCGTGACCATCGCGGCCTCGGGCAGGCGTGCGACGAAGAACCGCGTGTCGTATCGGCGCGGTTCCGACACCGGGGTCACCCACCAGTCCCAGTAGCGCACCAGGGTCGCATCCAGCCGCACGTCCAGGTCTGCAACCACCTCGACCATCGTGCGGTCGTCGTCGAGCAGCGCGCGGCGGGCCTCGACGACCGCCTCCGCCGGCGGCCGGTCGGCGGTCAGCAGGATGCCCGCCTCCTCGAGCGTCTCCCGGTACGCCGCGACGACGTGCCCGCGCGCAAGATCGACTGGGACGTCCATAACCTGCGCCCACGCGTCCGGCGGGGGTCCGCTCCAGTGCGCGTCGATCGCGGGGTCACGGTCAGCGTCGTCGACGCGTCCGCCGGGGAACACCCAGAACCCGCTGACGAAGCGCATCGCCGCGGACCGGCGCTGTAGGTAGACCTCGACGCCGTCCGTGCCGTCGCGGACCACCAGGACGGTGGACGCCGGACGGGCGCCGTCGCTCACGGCGCGGCCGTCAGTCGCCGCCGCCCGCGCCCACGTCCTCGAAGTGCTCGACCACGGGCGGCGCGGCGAAGTGTGGTGCGACGTGTCCACGCCACTGGCCGAACCCGTCGCTGGCGCGGAACGCCTCGTGGGCGACGACCGAGTCCCACTCGACGAGCAGCACGAACCGTGACGGTGACTCGACGCCCCTTGTCATGCGGACGGACCGGCAGCCTTCGGAGGCGACGATCGTCTCCCGTCCACGGCCGAACGACGCGACGAACGCGTCCTCCTCGCCCTCGGTGACATCGATGATGGCGATCTCGAGGGTCATCGCTGGTCGGCCTGTCGCCGCGGGCGCCGGACGCACCTCATGATGCCACGCGGGGTCGTCAGTCCTCCCGGGCCGGCCGCGGCCGACGGTAGTCGCTGACCGCGTCGAGCGCGGCCACGTCCTCGTCGGGCAGTGGCGTGTCGAGCCCGGCCATCGTGGCGCGCAGCTGGCCGGGACGGTTTGCGCCGATGATCGGCGCGGTGACCCACGGCTTGGCACGCAGCCAGTTGATCGCGGCGGACGCCGGTGAGATCCCGTTGCGCTCGGCGACCTCGACGAGGGTCTCGATGATGGTCCAGTTCTTGTCGTTGAGCCACTTCTCGGCGTTCTCCGCGGCGCGGACGCTGTCGGGCAGCAGCTGCCCGCGCCGGTATTTACCCGTCAGCAGTCCGGCCGCGAGCGGGCTGTAGGGGATCATCCCGAGGCCGTAGCGCTGGCACATGGGCGCGAGCTCGCGCTCGACGTCCCCGCGGGTGGGGGCGAGCAGGTGGTACTCGGGCTGGACGCTGACGTAGCGCTCGGAGCCGTGCCGCTCCGCTGCCCAGAGAGACTCGACGATGCGCCACGCGCTGTAGTTCGAGCAGCCGATGTAGCGCACCTTGCCCTGCCGGATCAGGTCGGTCAAGGCCGACAGGGTCTCGTCGATCGGCACCAGTGGATCGATCCAGTGGGCCTGGTACAGGTCGATGTGGTCCACGCCCAGGCGGCGGAGGCTGTCCTCGCAGGCGCGCATGATCCAGCGCCGGGACAGTCCCTCGCGCTGGTGGGTCGTGTCGCGGCCCTGCGAGAAGCGCTCACCCATCGCGCCGCGCACCTTGGTGGCGACGACCAGGTCGTCACGGTTGCCGCGCGTGGCCATCCAGCGGCCGATGATCTCCTCGGACACGCCGCCGGGATTCGACGGGCCGCCCATGTCGGCCGCCCACAAGCTGTAGATGTCGGCGGTGTCGATGAAGTTGCCACCCGCCTCGACGTAGGCGTCGAGCACCGCGAACGACTGGTCCTCGTCGACTGACCAGCCGAACTGCATGGTGCCGAGCCCGACGCGGTGGACGAACAGCCCGGAGGTCCCGACCTGGGTGTACGTGTCCGTCATGTCGCGGGTCCGTCCTCGGCGTCGCCACGGTCGGTCCCGGCGCACGCCTGCCAGCCGGGACGGCTTCCGGGGAGCCTACGCGTCGCTGCGATGCGACGGCGCCGCACCGGAACGGTGGATCAGGCGGCGAGCAGCACCGCGGCCGCCGACGCGGCCTGGCCGATGCAGATCGTCGCGACATCGGACTGCAGGAAGCGCATGGTGTCGTGGATCGCGAACAGCGCGGTCATGTCCCCACCGGGCGAGCTGATGCAGAGATCGACGTCCTTGCCGGCGTCTCGGCGTCGAGGAACAGCAGCTGCGTCGCCCGGGACGCCGGACCGGCTCAGGCCTGAGCGTCGGCGCGGTCGGGTGGACCGATCGTCGACGCCTCGGCCGGCAACCGATCGACGTACCCCGGGTGCAGCTGGGCCCACCGGGCGTCGGGGGTCCACGGCGGGGTCGACCCGGCAAGGCGGTGGGCCAGCTGGTCGAGGCACGCGTGCCAGCCCGCCGCGTCCCGCGCACCCGTGCCGACTTCGGCGAGTGTCGACGTGAAGGTGAGGGTGCATCCGTCGGGCGTCGGGTGCAGCTCGAACCGCAGGATCTCGACGTCCCACCGGTACTGGAGCACCGACGGCGGCTCGTAGATGAGCATCTCGCCGTCCATGGTCTCGCCCTCTCCGTCACGGAACGGGAACCGCAGGGGTGCGCCCGCCCGGCGCTCGCCCTCCATGTCGGCGGGGAACCAGGCGACGAGGTCCTCGGGCTCGGTCAGGGCGCGCCACACCTTCTCGGGTGGATGTGCCAGGTGCCGCTCGAAGCGCAGCGTCCAGCCATCACGGGTCTGCTCCAGCGTGCCGTCATCCATGGTCCACTCCCGCGTCGGGGTCGTCGGGCATCGTGGCGAGGTGCCGCTCCAGGTCGTCGAGCCGCTCGGTCCACCGGCGGCGGTACGGGGCGAGCCACGCATCGATCGCCCGGAGGGGCTCGGGGCGCACCCGGTACAGCCGGCGCTGGGCGTCCGCGCGTGCCTCGACCAGGCCGGCCTCGCGCAGGACCCGCAGGTGCTTCGAGACGGCCGGCTGGCTGATCTCGAGCGCGTCGACCAGTTCACCCACGGCGTGGTCGCGGTCCAGGAGGATGTCCAGGATCCGTCGACGGTTCCGCTCGGCGAGCACCTCGAACGTTGTCGTCATCGCTCCTAGTATTGCTATACAGCTATATAGCTGTCAAGCGATGTTAGGGGAACGAGCACCGCTTCGCTTCCCAGGCGACGGTACGGTTTGGTACCGGCGTGGGGCGTGGATGCGCCCGTCCGACACTCCCGAGGGGACAGCGTTGCTGCTGCGACTGATCCGTCACGCCGAGCCGGCCTACGTCGTCAAGGGGACGCTCTACAACAACCCGGAGCTCACGGCTCGTGGGCACGAGCAGGCGAAGCTGCTCGCGGCCCGCGACTGGGGGCGCGTCGACGAGTTGTGGGTCTCTCCGATGGTCCGCGCGCAGCAGACCGCCGCGCCGCTCGCGGAACGGCTCGGGCTCACGCCGACGACGCACGACTGGATGCACGAGATCATGACGCCCGCCGACTGGGAGGGCAGCCCGGTCGACCAGCTGGAGGCGAAGTTCGCGGAGTTCAACCTGCGCGCCATCGACGAGTTGTGGGAGGGCCTGCCGGGTGGCGAGTCGTTCCGCGACTTCCACCGGCGCGTCACCAACGGGCTGGCCTCCGCGCTGCGCGAGCACGGGGCCAAGCCGATCGTCACCGAGGACGAGCACCCCAACCTGTGGAGCGAGCCTGACGACGCCAGCATCCTGTTCGTCGCTCACGGCGGGACCAATGCGGTCACCCTCACCCACCTGCTCGGCACCGAGCCGACCCCGTGGGAGTGGGACCGGTTCGACTCGGCGCACACGTCGATCGCGGCGCTGCGCACTCGCCGCGTCGCCCACGCCGTCGCCTTTGGCATGACGATCTTCGGCGACACCTCCCACCTGCCGCCCGACGACGTCACCCGGTAGCCACGGGCGCCGACACGCCGTCGGGATCGCCTGCCAGATTGGCGCAGGTCAGGCCGCGGGCAGGGTGCGCTGCAGGAACTGCGCGGTGACGCCCCAGGCGGTGACGGCGTTGCGCGGCTGGTGGAACGTGTCGCTGAACGCGTTGTCGAAGGCGTGCCCGCCGGTCGGGTAGCGCTCGAACCGCACGTTTGCCATGCCCTCGGTGGCAGCATCGACCCGGTCGACCGACGCGACCGGCGTGTACTGGTCCTCCTCACCGAAGTGGAACAGGATCGGGCAGGTGATGCCGGCCATGGCGTCGAGGGCGTCGGGGATCGCCGAGCCGTAGTACGAGACGCACGTGTCGGGGTCGACCTGTGACGCCACGTTATAGGCCAGCGAGCCGCCCAGACAGAAGCCGAGGATCCCCGTGCCGCCAGTCACACCGTCGAGGCCACGCACGTGCCCGAGCGCATCGATCAGGTCACCGACCGCGGCCTCGGCGTCCAGTTCGCTCATGAACCCGAACGCGGTCTCCGTGTCGTTGTCCGAGATGTCCGCCCCGGCCTCGATGCGCCAGTACAGGTCGGGCGCCAGCACCACGTAGCCCAGTCGCGCCAGCCGCTCGGCGCTGAACTCCAGGTAGTCGCTGACGCCGAAGATCTCCTGCACGAGGAGCAACCCGGGACCGCTGCCCGATGCGGGGCGGCGCAGCAGGGCGCCGATCTCGTCGCCCTGCGGCGTGGTGAAGCGATGGTCGAGGCGGTCGTTCACGGTGGAGGTCCTCCCGCAGGTGGCGTGCGGACGTCGCTCCAGACCCTACGCCTCACCGGGGGTCGCCCCACCCCGTCCGCCAGCGGTCGGGGGCCTCCGCGCGCCGGTACGCTTGCGACCCCAAGGAGGTTGCGTCAGTGCAGACCGTTGACTCCCTCATCGACCTCGTCGGAAACACGCCCCTGGTGCGCCTGCGCCGCTTCTCGGCGGACGTGCCTCCCACGATCCTGGCGAAGGTCGAGTACCTCAACCCCGGTGGCAGCGTCAAGGATCGCATTGGCCTGGCGATGGTCACCGCAGCCGAGGAGGACGGGCGCCTCCAGCCCGGCGGCACGATCGTGGAGCCCACGTCGGGCAACACGGGCGTCGGTCTCGCAATGGTCGCCGCACAGCGCGGCTACCACTGCGTGTTTGTGATGCCCGACAAGGTGAGCTCCGAGAAGGTCGCGTTACTCCGCGCCTATGGCGCCGAGGTCGTTGTGTGCCCGACCGCGGTGGAGCCGGATGATCCCCGCAGCTACTACCGGACCGCCGACCGCCTGACCAGCCAGATCGCCGGCGCGTTCCAGCCCAACCAGTACGCCAACCCGGCCAACCCCGCGGCGCATGAGGCGACCACGGGCCCCGAGATCTGGAAGCAGACCGACGGCCGCATCGACGTCTTCGTCGCCGGGGTCGGCACCGGTGGGACGATCACGGGCGCGGGCCGCTACCTCAAGGCGCAGAACCCGCGGGTCCAGGTCGTCGGCGCCGACCCGGAGGGCTCCATCTACTCGGGTGACTCGGGTGGCGACGTCCACCCCTACCTCGTCGAGGGCGTCGGCGAGGATTTCTGGCCCGAGACGTTCGACGCGGACGTGGTCGACCGCTACGTGCGTGTCAGCGACCGCGACTCGTTCCACGCCGCCCGTGAGCTCGCCCACGGCGAGGGGCTCCTGGGCGGCGGCTCCTGCGGCACAGCGGCCCACGCCGCGCGGGTCGTGGCCGCGGACATGGCGGAGGATGCGGTGATCGTGGTGCTGCTCCCCGACTCGGGACGCGGCTACCTGTCGAAGCTCTACAACGACGACTGGATGGCGTCGAACGGCTTCCTCGACCGCCGCGGCGGCGACACGCGGCTGGCGACGATCGTGGCGTCCAAGCTCGACCGGCTCCCCGCGATCGTGCACATGCACCCCGACGAGTCGGTGCGCCAGGCGATCGCAATCCTGCACGAGTTCGACGTCAGCCAGATGCCGGTGGTCAAGCGCGACACGCTGGACTCACGCGACGACGTGATCGGCAGCATCCACGAGCGCGGCCTGCTCGACCGCGTGTACCGTGATGTCAGCGTCCTCGACGCCCCGGTGTCCGAGGTCATGGATGACCCCCTGCCGATGGTCAACGCGCGTGACACGGTGGCGTCGGTCATGCCGTGGTTCTCGGCGGACTGGCAGGCCGTTCTGGTGTGCGAGGGACCCGTGCCGATCGGTGTGCTGACGCGGTCCGACGTGCTCGATTACCTGGTGCTGCCCGGCTGAGGGGCGGAGGTCTGTGCGATGACTGACTGGAGTGCGGCGGGCTTCGCGACCCGCGCGATCCATGCGGGACAGGACCCCGAGCCGCGGTCCGGCGCGGTGACGGTGCCCGTGTACCAGACGTCGACGTTCGCGCAGTCGGCGGTGGGCGAGCACGCCGGCTGGGACTACGCGCGAAGCGGCAACCCGACCCGCGATGCGCTCGAGACGGCGCTTGCATCCCTGGAGGGCGGGCGTCACGGGGTGGCGTTCAGCTCGGGGCTCGCCGCCGGCGACGCGGTGCTGCGCACGTTGGAGCCCCGCGACCACGTCCTGATGGCCGACGACGTGTACGGCGGGACCTACCGGCAGTTCTCTCGCGTCCACCAGCCGTGGGGGTTGGCGTTCGACCCGGTCGACCTGACCGATCCCGACGTGGTGGACGCGGCGTGGCGGCCGGACACGCGGCTGCTCTGGATCGAGACGCCCACCAACCCGTTGATGAACGTGTTCGACATCGCGGCGCTGGCTGACGTGGCGCATGAGCGCGACGCGCTGGTGGTCGTCGACAACACGTTCGCGACGCCCTACCTGCAGCTGCCGCTCGCGCTCGGTGCCGACGTGGTCGTGCACTCGACCACCAAATACCTCGGTGGCCACAGCGACGTCGTCGGCGGCGCCGTGGTCACCAGCAACGACCGGCTCGCCGACCAGGTGCGGTTCCTGCAGAACGCCGTTGGAGCCGTGCCCGGCCCGTGGGACGCGTGGCTGGTGCTGCGTGGCCTCAAGACGCTCGCGGCGCGCATGCGGGTCCACTGCGAGAACGCCCATGCGGTGGTCACGGCGCTGGTCGAGCTGGATGCCGTGCGCGAGGTCCTGTGGCCGGGGCTGCCGGACCACCCGGGCCACGAGTTGGCGGTGCGGCAGATGCGTGACTTCGGTGGGATGGTGTCGTGCCGGCTCGCCACTGAGACTGCGGCGCTCGAGGCGTGCCGGCGCTTCGAGGTGTTCACGCTCGCCGAGTCACTGGGTGGCGTCGAGTCGCTCGTCGAGCACCCGGGCCGCATGACCCACCAGTCGGTCGCCGGCTCGCCGCTGGAGGTCGCAGGCGACCTCATCCGGCTGTCTGTCGGCATCGAGGACGCCGACGACCTGGTCGCCGACATCCGCAAAGCCATCGGCTGAGGAGCCGGCGGGCTCATCGGGGTCCGACCGGCTGGCGGATGATCCTGCGCATCCGCTCCGGCGCGACCCGCCGCGGGTCGGACAGGTAGATCTCGTGGTGACGGCCCACCTCGACCAGCCCGTGGTCGGCGACGAACCGGTGCAGCCGGGCGATCGTCGGCGCTTCGTCGCGGTACGGTCCGCGGTGCACGACCTGCGCGGTGGTGCCCTCGTCGAGGATGTCGAACCGCACACGGTCGCCCGCGGTCAGCCTCCTGGCCGCGGTGGTCACGATGGCGTCGGTCGCCATCGCGGCGGTCACCGGTGGCGGCTGGCGGATCAGTAGCGTCCAGTGCCATGCGTCGCGGTCGGCGGTCGTGAAGGCAGCCATGTCCGGCGTCCACCACAGTCCCTCGAGCGGCATCACCGTGTACCGGACCCCGGTCCCGTGACGACTGCCTTCCGCACGGCACAGCAGATGGGGTACAGCGCCGCGACCGCCTCGAGGTAGGCCGTGGCGGTGTTCGGGTCGCCCTGCCCGTCGACCATCAGGTAAGGCAGGGGTGGCAGCTCGACGACGACGGGCGTCGGGCCCGGCGGTGTACCAGCCACGGTGGATACGCTTGAGGTCGATGCTGCTCACGTCGCAGGACCGGCGTCGATCGGCCACTGGACCTCGGTGAGCACCTCGTCGGGCGGCACCTCCTGCGGATCGTTCAGATAGAGCTCCCGCAGAGGACCGGCGATCTCATGGCCGTGCTCCTGTATCCATCCCGACAGCGTGTGGTACGCCGGACCGAGCTCGTCGTACGGGCCGCGATGACGGTGCTGGCCACCGTGTGTGCCGGCATCACGACCCTTTCCACATGGTCGTCGTCAGGCCACGTTCCTCGCCGGCACGCAGATCTCGATCTCGCCGTCGGCCTGCGCGTGCTGCGCGGAACCCGGCGCGGCGAACTGTTCCATCGCTCCACCTCCGTGCATGCATCCTGCGGTCTCCTCCAGGGGGAGAGTCAAGGCGCGCGACATGACGAATCTGCCGACTCGACGGCAACCGCTCCGACCATGACCGGCTAGGATGGACTCATGAATCCTGAGCGTCTTACTGTGAAGTCTCGCGAAGTGCTCCAACAGGCGGTCGCGCTCGCTGCGGCCAGGGGCAACCCCGACATCGACAGCCTGCACCTGCTGCATGCGCTGCTCGACGAGTCCGAGGGTGCGGTGCAGCCGACGCTGCTGCGCCTGGGCGCCACCCCATCGGACCTGCGTTCCGCCGTGACGTCGGCGCTGGACAGACTGCCCGCCGCGCGCGGGACGACCACCCAACAGCCGGGCATGAACCGGCGCCTGTCGGCCACGCTCGACCGTGCCGAGGCCCGCGCGGGCGAGCTCGGTGACGAGTACACGTCGACCGAGCACCTCCTGCTCGCCCTGACCGACGACGACGGTCCGGCGGGTGCCGTGCTGCGCCGGGCCGGCGTGCACGGTGGCCAGTTGCTCGCGGCGCTGCGCGAGGTGCGCGGCAACCAGAGGGTCACGTCGCCGACGCCGGAGGGCACCTACCAGGCGCTCGAGAAGTACGCGGTCAACCTGACCGACGCCGCGCGCACGGGTGATCTCGATCCCGTGATCGGGCGCGACGAGGAGATCCGCCGCGTCATCCAGGTGCTGTCGCGACGCACTAAGAACAACCCCGTGCTCATCGGTGACCCCGGTGTCGGCAAGACGGCGATCGTCGAAGGCCTCGCCCAGCGCATCGTCGCTGGCGACGTGCCGTCGAGCCTGCAGGACCGTCAATTGGTCGCGCTCGACCTGTCGTCGATGATCGCCGGCGCCAAGTACCGCGGGGAGTTCGAGGAGCGGCTCAAGGCCGTCCTCAAGGAGATCGCCTCGGCCGAGGGCCGCATCATCACGTTCGTCGACGAGCTGCACACGATCGTCGGTGCCGGGAAGGCCGAGGGGGCGGTCGACGCGGGCAACATGCTCAAGCCGATGCTCGCGCGTGGGCAGCTGCGCATGATCGGCGCGACCACGCTCGACGAGTACCGCGACGTCGAGAAGGACAAGGCGCTGGAGCGCCGATTCCAGCCGATCATGGTCGGCGAGCCCAGCATCGAGGACACCGTCGCGATCCTGCGTGGCCTCAAGGAGCGTTATGAAGTGCACCACGGCGTGCGCATCACCGACTCTGCGCTGGTCGCCGCGGCGCGGCTGAGCGACCGCTATCTGACCGAGCGGTTCCTGCCGGACAAGGCGATTGACCTGATCGACGAGGCCACGAGCCGGCTGCGCATCGAGATCGACTCGATGCCCAACGAGATCGACGTGCTCGACCGGCGCGCCAAGCAACTCGAGATCGAGAAGGCGGCGCTGGAGGGCAACGTCGAGGACGACCCCGCCGCAGCCGAGCGGCTCGGCCAGATCACCGCGGACCTCGCCGAGCTGGAGGACGAGCTCAGCGACCTGAAGTCCCACTGGGAGGCCGAGAAGGCCGCGATCGCGCGAATCCGCGACCGCAAGCAGGCGATCGAGCACGCCCGTGAGGAGGCCGAGCGCGCCGAGCGAGACGGTGAGCTTCAGCGCGCCGCCGAGCTGCGCTACGGCACGATCCCCAACGCCGAGAAGGAGCTCGAGGCCGCCAACGCGGCGCTCGACGAGCTGCAGGCGGAGCGGCGGATGCTGCGCGAGGAGGTGGACGCCGAAGACATCGCCGAGGTGGTCAGCCGCTGGACCGGTGTGCCGGTGGCGCGCCTTGTCGAGGGCGAACGCGACAAGCTGCTGCGCCTCGAGGACACGCTCCACGAGCGCGTCGTCGGCCAGGAAGAGGCCGTGAAGGCGGTCGCCGATGCGGTCCGCCGGTCGCGCGCGGGGCTGGCCGACCCGGACCGGCCACTGGGCTCGTTTCTGTTCCTCGGTCCCACCGGCGTCGGCAAGACCGAGCTCGCGCGCACGCTGGCGGAGTTCCTGTTCGACGACGAGCGGGCGATGATCCGCCTCGACATGGGGGAGTTCCAGGAGAAGCACACCGTGTCGCGGCTCGTCGGTGCACCACCCGGCTACGTCGGCTACGCGGAGGGCGGCCAGCTGACCGAACCGGTCCGCCGGCGCCCCTACTCGGTCGTGCTGCTCGACGAGGTCGAGAAGGCGCACCAGGACGTGTTCAACGTCCTGCTGCAGGTGCTCGACGATGGACGTCTGACCGACGGGCAGGGCCACACCGTCGACTTCCGCAACACCGTGCTGATCATGACGTCGAACCTGGGCAGCCAGTTCATCCTGGACCCGACCGAGTCCGACGAGGTGATCCGCGAGCGCGTGATGGCGGCGGTGCGTGAGCACTTCCGGCCGGAGTTCCTCAACCGCCTCGACGAGACGCTGATCTTCAACCGGCTCACCCGTGAGCACCTGCGCCGCATCGTCGACGTGCAGCTCGACCGGGTGCGGACGCGGTTCGCCCAGCGCGACCTGACACTTGCGCTGACAGATGCCGCCAAGGAGTGGCTCGCCGATCGCGGCTTCGATCCCGTGTACGGCGCGCGTCCACTCAAGCGAGTCATCCGCAAGGAGCTGGAGGACCGCGTGGCGCTGGCCCTGCTCGACGGCAGTCTCGACGAGGGCCACGTCGTCAAGGTCGACGTCAGCAACGACCAGCTGGTCATCAGCTGATCCGCGTGTGGCCGTTGGCCCGACGCCGACCCTCCCGACGACCGCACAGACGCACGGGCTAGCATCGCCGACGTGGACGAGGTGGTTGACCCCGAGGGGCTCGATCCGGAGCAGATCGATGCCGCCGTCACGCGCCTGCTCGACGTGCTCGATGCGATCGACGCCGAGGGGTGGTACGCGGCGCTCGAGGTCGAGCGCCCCTGGTCCGAGCACAACCCGCGCATCAGCGGTGAGTTCGCGCGTCCAGCCGCGGTCCGCCGGTACCTCCACAGGGAGCTGACCGCGCTGTTG
>DATHVN010000053.1 GCA_035461305.1 Euzebyales bacterium
GGCAACCTCGACTCGACCGCGTCGACCGAGGTGCTGTCGTTCCTGCGGCGCTCCGTGCGCGACCACGGACAGACGACGGTCATCGTCACGCACGACCCGCACGCGGCCGCGTTCGCCGACCGCGTGCTGTTCCTCGCCGACGGCGGGTTCGTCGACGAGCTTCGCGACCCGACCGTACCGGTGGTCCTCGACCGGATGCGCCAGCTGGGAGGCTGACATGTGGCACGCAACCTGGAACCGACTCCTGCATAGCAGGCGACGACTGATTCTGACCGTGTTCGCCGTGACCATCGGCGTGACGTTCCTCACCGGCTCGCTGGTGCTGGCCGACTCGACACGCTCGGCGCTCGAGCGCAGCTACACCCAGGTCTACACCGACGTCGACGTGGTCGTGCGCGGCCCCGAGCCGGTCGGCGAGTCACCGTTCGGCAACGGTGCCGCGCCGCTGCCCGCGTCGACCGTTGCCACGTTGCGCGACGTGGCCGGTGTGGCCAACGCCGAAGGCCGCATCAGCAGCGTCGCGCAGGTGTCCGCCTCCAACGCAGCCGACGCTGCCGGCGAGCCGGCCATCGCCATGGCGGTTCCCGTCGACCCTGCGAGCGCGGCGGTCGAGATGCGTTCGGGTCGACTCCCGAGCGGCACACGCGACGTCGTGCTCGATGCCGACGGCGCGACCGCCCTCGGCGTGCAGCCTGGCGACCGCGTCGACGTGCTGCTGCCGGGTGGACCGGTCACCGCCACCGTCACGGGCACGGTCGGCTTCGGCTCGCTCGACGGACTCGCTGGTGGCACGAGGGTGCTGTTCGACCGCGAGACGGCCGCGACCCTCTTCGGTGATGCAGGCTTCGCCGACATCGTCATCCGGGGCGCCCCCGGTGTCTCGGCTGCCCTCCTCCGCGAAGCGATCGCCACCGCGCTCCCCGACGACGTGCAGGTCTTCACCGCCGCGCAGGCCGCGAGCCGTGACGCCGCCGCCGCGTCCCGGCAGACCGGGCTGGTCAGCGGCATCGTCCTGGCTGTGGCTGTCGTCGCATTGCTGATCGGGGGGTTCCTGATCGCCAACACGTTCCGGATGCTGGTCGGCCAGCGGTCACGCGAGCTCGCGCTGCTGCGCGCCGTTGGTGCCACCCGCGGGCAGGTCGCCCGCTCGGTGATCGCCGAGGCCGCGATGACTGGTGCGATCGGCGCGCTGGCCGGTGCGGCACTTGGCGTGGGCGCCGGGGCGCTGCTGGTCAGCACCTCGGCGGGGCTCATGCCGGGTGTGCCGCCCATGTCCGCCACGGTCACGCCCATGCCGATCGCGGCGGGCCTTGTCGCGGGGATCGCCGTCGCGATGATCGCCGGCCGAGGCGCCGCACGCCGGGCGCTGGCCGTGCCACCGGTGGCCGCCATGCGCGTGGTGTCGACGCCCGACGCGCGGCCGTCGCGGCTGCGTCTGCTCAGCGGCGTGCTCGTGTGTGGCACCGCGGTCGGACTCATCGTCGCCGGTGGCACCAGCGGCACGGAGTCCGTGCTCATCGGTGGTGCGGTGGCCACGATCGTGGCGACCGGCCTGCTGTTCCCGTTCATCGCGCGTCCCGTGCTCGCGGCGCTGAGCCGCCCGGTCGCACGTGCGGGGATGTCAGGCTCTCTGGCGCGACACCAGACGCTGGCCGCCCCCCGCCGCACGGGTGCGACCGCAGCCGCGCTGGCGGTGACGCTCGGTCTCGTCACACTGCTGCTGGTGTTCAACGCCTCCCTGGGCGCCGCGACGCCCACACTGTTCGCCGAACGCCAGCACGCCGAATTCACCGTCCGCTCGACGGCCCGCGAGGGTCTACACAATGCGCTGTTCGGCGTCGCCGACGCGCTCGACCGGCAGCCTGCCGTGGCGACGGCACGCGTCGTCACCTACGGCGAAGTGCGGATCAGCGACCCCACCAGCGACGAGACGCGCCCGCGGACGGCCGCGATGTACATCGTCGACCCGATCGCGGCCGCCGACCTGTTCGACGTGCGCGACACGGCTGGCGAGACCGCGTCGGTGGGAGCCGGCGAGATCGCCGTCCGCGACAGCGTCGCAGCCGCCAACGGCTGGCGCCCGGGTGACGGCCTCCGTGTGGTGTTCCCTGACGGTGCCACGTCGCAGCTGACCGTGTCCGCGCTCTTCGCGGGCACCGTCAGCACCGACTGGATCGCGGCCCCCGCCACGGTCGAGGCCCACCAGCCGGCCGCGTACCGCGAGGCGTTCGTCCGGCTCGCCGACGGCGTGTCGATGGCCGACGCGAGACCCGCGCTCGAGCAGGTCGTCGCGCAGGAGCCCTCGGTGACGCTGCTCAGCCGTGACGAACAGATCGCGCAGACCCAGGACGTCAACGACGGTTCCTTGGGGATCCTCACCGCGCTGTTCTCGCTGTCGCTGGTGATCGGTGTCGTCGGCGTGGTCAACACCCTGTCGCTGGCGGTCGTCGAGCGGAGACGCGAGCTCGGGCTGCTGCGCGCGGTCGGCGCCACGCGCGGGCAGGTCCGTTCCATCATCCGCTGGGAGGCCACGTTGACCAGCACGCTCGGCGCGCTCATCGGCGCGACGCTCGGCCTGACGTTGGCCTGGATTGCAGCCCAGGTACTGCCCGCGAACACCGCAGCCTTCACCGTCCCGGTGCTGCGTGTCGGCGTCGCCGTCATCGCGACGGCGCTGCTGGGCCTCACCGCCTCCGTGGTCCCTGCATTGCGTGCCTCGCGCACCGACGTGCTGCAGGCAGTGCAGTCCCAGTGACGACCACACGCCCGGCACAGTGGTGCTCACCGACATCGCGGACGAGCAGCGAGCAGGTCGCGACTTCCATCCGCGAGGAGGGAGGGGACCGCGATGTTCCTGCACGACGACGTGGCGTCGGAAGGATGAGTGGGCGACCGTGATCGCGCCGACGCTGCGCGAGCTTGAGTGGCTTCACGTGCTCGTGGCAACGCGGGCTTGGGTGATCTCGCAGCGATCGAGGAGACGACCAAGGTCGACCACGACAGCCCATCGCCGTCACCCAGGGTGGACCGCTTCGGTAGCGCGGGCTGGACCGCTTCAGTTGGCTGAAGGACTCGCTGTCGTGCGGTAGCGCTCGTACAGGTGGTTGCTGAAGCGCCCGTCGGGGTCGTACCTACGCTTCAGCGCAAAGAAGGCATCGACGTCGGCATATGCCTCATGGAGTTGCTGGTCGCTGTACCGCAGCTGGTAGGGAAATAGAACGTGCCACCGCGGGCAAGCGCGGCGTCGATGAGTCGTGTGGTCGCTGCGGCCATCCGCTCGTCGCCTTCTGACGTCGTCTTCTGGTTGACATAGAGGACGACGGCAAAGCGGTCGGTCGGCGCGTAACTGAGCATGATGTCGTCCGCGTGCACGACGCGGATCGATGCATTGACCAGCACGAGGTCTTCGTCGCGCAGCACGTCCCGGGCGGCCGCTACGAACGCAACGGCGTGATCTCGTGGGAGGAAGTACTCCTGCAGGATGTCGGTGTCGTCGGGAATCCTGTTACGTAGCGCCGTCAGGCTCGTGTACAGGGCCTGATTGCGGGAGATGAGGCAGGCTTCCGACTCAGCGAGGGCATCGCTGCGCGGCTCGCGGCAGGGTCGGAAGTGGGGCAGGACGTGCTTCTGCCCCGCCCACTTCAGCCACTGCCCGACTCGTCCCGTCTTCGACAGATTCAGCATGAACCTGCTGCCGGGAACCCACCCGATCTCGCTGAGCGTGGGCGCCTTCGCGTCGCGCAACCCTGTTGTGGAGTACGTGTAGAGGATGGCCTCATCCATGAATGTGCCCGGCGCGGTGGACAGGTGGGCGTACGCGAGGTGGACGCGGTCGTCAGTGGCGAGTTCGCGTTCGTAGATATCTGGGAACTGGTCTGTCGTGATGACACGCTGGTCGAAGTCGTACAGCTCGTTCGGGACGAGATCGAGTTCGACCGAGACGATCACGCCGAACACGCCGTAGCCACCGACGACCGCTCGGAACAGCTCCCTGTTGTGGGTACGGTCGACGTGCACGAGCCGACCGTCCGCAAGCACGACGTCCATGGAACGCACCGTCGAGGCAATCGACCCTGAGCGGTGGTCGGTGCCGTGCGCATTGACCGAGACCGATCCACCGACAGTCAGGATGTCCACCCCTTGCATCGAGGAGACGGACAGACCCCGCGGGTGCAGAAACCGCAGCACCTGAGCCCATGTCGCGCCGGCTCCCACCGTCAAGGTCCCGCGCTCCTCATCGACCGACATGTCAGTGATTCGGCGCATGTCGATCGCCAGCCCGTGCCGGGCGAAGGCCTGCCCACCCATGGAATGGCGAGCCCCTGAGGGCGTCACCTTGAGATCCTCACTCCCAGCGAATGCGAGTATGGCTCGCAACTCCTCGACGCTGTCAGGACGGACGACTCCTGCGACCGGCGTGCGGTTCAGGCAGCTGGCGTCGTTGACGGTTCCACCCCGCTGTATCAGCGCGACCGACAGCGCCTTCGCCGCCGGCAGCGCGGCTGCGACGTCCGCCTCGCCCACGACGACCTCGTGGCCGTCGATCGGATCACAGTCCTTCGGGCCCTCCGGCGTCCCCGCGTACGTGTCGACGAAGCGAGTGAACGTGACCGCGCCATACAGAAGGACCGCGGCCGCAGCCTTCTTCCAGTGACGGACCGCCACCCCCCGCGAATCGGGCTCGGTCGCGGGCCCGCGCGCCGCTTCCCGTTCCAGCCGCCCGCCTTCCTCGACGGCCCGTGACATGACACCACCGAGCGCGTTGCCCCCACCATTCTGACGCCTGCGTACGAGAGACGCCGTACGAACGTGGGGAAGGCGCTGTGGTCGTGACCCGCTGCGTCGGCAACCCTGACGAACGCGGCGCCTCGCGAAGCCGCCGCGGCGCTCCTCGATCCATGTGCCCTCGCCGCTGTCGACGGGCCGGCCAGTCCGACAGTACGGCGCTCGGCGTGTCTCCAGACGCGGGCTCAGTCCCGTCGACGTGAGTTGGGTTCGCGACAACAACCTTAGGTCCTCAGCCCCGGCGGACGGCCGCTCGACGGTTGTTCACGCCGAACTTGCGGTAGATGTGCCTGGTGTGAGTCCGCATGGTGTTCAGCGACACCGTGAGCCCGCGGGTGAGGTCCGGGCCGTCCAAGTTGGTTCCGAGCAGCCGTTTCCCCGCCTCGCCCGACCGGCTCACGGGAAGCCAGTTGTCCTGGACGGCGCGTCGGATTCGGTGAGCGAGCCCAGCATCCGGTAGGCCACGGCCCGCAGATGGGCGCGGTAGTCCTTGAACGATCCGCCAGCGCACCTCGTTCTCGTCCGTCGGTCACATTCTCTGGTTGCCAGGTGTCATTGAAGTGACCCGCAGAAACGACCGCTGTGACAGGCAACACCTGGCACGCCACCCCGACGCCCAAGGGAGAACACGATGCGAGTCTTCGTTGTGGGCGCGAGCGGTGCTATCGGCACCCGACTCGTTCCTCAGCTCAAGGATCGAGGGCACGAGGTGATCGGCACCTTCAAGTCGTCTGGAAACGCCCAGCGTGTACGGGCGCTCAGGGCGGAGGCGATCGCGCTCGACCTGCTCGACCTACCCGCTGTGCGCAGGGTCGTCCTCGAAACGGAGCCCAACGCGGTCATTCACGAAGCGACCGCGCTGGCGGATGCGCGCTTCTCCAGGAACCTCGACCGCAGCTTCGCGCCTACGAACCGACTTCGGACCGAGGGCACCGACGCGCTGCTGGCCGCCGCGCACGAGGCGGGCGTGCACCGGTTCGTCGCCCAGAGCTTCGCAGCCTATCGCTACGCGCGCGAAGGCGGGCCGGTCAAGACCGAGGAAGACCCGCTCGACCCCAGGCCGTCGGCAACGGCGCGCGAGACCAACGCGGCAATGCGCCATCTCGACCAGGTGGTCACGGACGCCGGCGGGATCGCCATTCGGTACGGCGGCTTCTACGGCGCTCCCAACGGCGGCCTGATCGAGCCCGTACGCTGCGGCGTCGTCGAGGTGGATGAATGAGGAGACGCCGCCGCCGTCGCCGATGATCGGGAACCGCCGCTTGCGACCGTGCTCGCGCTCGAACAACGACGGAGCCGGCATCTTCAACGTCGTTGACGACGAGCCCGCCCCTGGACGCGAGTGGCTGCCAGTGCTCGCGGAGGCGCTCGGCGCCAAGCCGCCACGCCACGTCCCTCGCTGGCTTGCGCGGCTGGTCGCGGGCGATAGCGCGGTGGTCATGGGAACCCAGTCCCGCGGCGCCTCGAACGCGAGGCCAAACGGGAGTTGGGCTGGACGCTGCGTTACCCAACCTGGCGTCAAGGCTTTCCAGCGGCCTACGGCCAGACCGCACCAGGCGCGGACGTAACCCAGCGGACTACACGCGGCGCCCGCAGCCTCAGCGACCGCAAGGTGCCGGTGAGCGCCGGCACCTTGCGGTCGCCAATGTCGCTCAATCGCAACTGGTCGGACGCGTGTGGAACCCAGTGGGCTGGCCGAAGCTTCGAATGTTTCGCAGTCTGAGGTTCCACTGTCGAGAGCAGCCTCATCTTCGCAGCAGTGTCGCGGCTGCTCGCTGCGAGGCCTACGGCCGGCTTCGCGCAGCGACAGGCTGAGCGCCACGTGACCGCCACCTCGGACCTCAGCCCGTCCGGGGGATTGCCTGAGGGCACTGGGGACCGCCTGAGGACACCAGTCCAGACGGATGCACCGCTGCGCGCGGCCGCGCTGCCCCGGTCAGTCCGGGACAGCGCGTTCAATGCACTGATCAGAGCCGTCCCACAACGGACAGACGTGGCGTGCGTGGCGGATGAACGCCTCGGACCACACCGCGAACAGCAGCAGGTGGAGGACCATCGCCAGCAGTAGGGGATCGGGTCGCAGCGCGCCGACCAGCACTGCGATGCCGGCTGCGATGGACAGGGTGAGCAGGACCACCTGCCTTCGGCGTGATCGTCCCGGGTACTGATGACGACCGCGACGCTGACCATCATGAGCGCGCTCGGACCGCTGATCAGCCACGCCGTCCTGGTCGACGCCACCGTGCCGGGATGGACAGCCTCATCGAGGACGGCGACCCACGTACGCCGACAGCGCCAATCTCGAACGGCGCGCAGCGCAGGGCGACGCCAGGATCAGCACGAGTGACAGCACCACGCCGACCAGCGTGGCCACCGTGCGTCCAGGGTGCCGCTCAGGATTGCGCAGGATCATCCGCCAGGTCGCCGGAAGCCGGTCGATCACCGGGAGTAGCCGCGTGATCATGCCGGTGCGGCCAGCCTGTGGGACGAGGCCGCGCATGGCCTCGGCGGGTGCCACGCGGGCCGCGGTCCGTGCGGGCAGCCAGGCGGCGACCGCGCCGGTGACGACGCCGAAGGCGACCCCGCCGACGATCGACTCCGCGTGCACATCGATGACGGTGGCTGGGAGGTTCAGCACGCTGGTGTAGGTCGAGGTCAGCTCGCGAGCGCCGACCAGGCCGAGCGGTACGCCCAGCGCGGCGCCGAGCGTGCCACCCGCCACCCCGTAGCCGAGGTAGTGCATCAGCACCTGCCGACGGGTGAAGCCGTTTGCCCGCAGCGTCCCGATGATCGGTCGTTCGGTCGTCACCCTGCGGCGCAGCAGCACGGCGGTCGCCATGCCCGCGCCGGCGAGGAACAGCAGCGGGAAGAACAGCGTCAGCCCCTGGAAACCTCGATGTCGTCCTGCAGCACTGCGTTGCTCGGCTGCTCGGCGCGGGTGGTGACGGTCGCTGCGCCGGCCTGCGTCGCGGCCCGTCGACCCGGTCGACGACGGCCGCGCGATCGTGGCCCGTCACGCGAACGAGCACCTCGTTCGGTCCACCCGTCAGCTGCGCCACCAGCGGCTGCGGCGCGAACAGCACGCCGAAGCTGTCGGGGGTTGTGAAGACCTCCTGCCGGCTTCGCGCCGGCCACAGATACTCGGCTGGCCGCGACGCCCGTGACCTCGACGTCCCGCCAGCCGAGTGGTCCCCGGATCGCCAGTTCGTCGCCGCGCGTCACGCCGAAGTGGTTCGCGAGCTGCTGCTCGACCAGCACGCCCTCCGACGCGGACGAGAAGCGCTCGCCCGACAGCACTTCGACGCGGTTGACGGCCGCCCGGTGGTCGACCGCGACGTCGAATAACGAGCGGTACGACCGGTCGAGGTTGCGGTAGGCGTCGTACGACGCGACGAGGAGCGCGGTGCCCAGCAGGATGAGTACGACGATGGCGACGAACTGCCCGAACTGGCGGTGGACGTCGCGCACGAGCTTGCGGCGCAGCGTCTTCACCAGGTCACCTCCGCGGCGTCGACGGGCCGCTCGTTGCGCTGGTCGTCGACGACGGTCCCGGATCGCATGCGCAGCACGCGGTGGGCCATCTCGGCGATCGCTGCGTTGTGGGTCACCAGCACCGTGGTGGTGCCCTGCTCACGGTTGCGGGTCTGGAGCACCCGAGCCCGACCGAGGACAGCGCCTG
The DNA here is from genome assembly GCA_035461305.1 of Euzebyales bacterium. Lineage (NCBI taxonomy): Bacteria > Bacillati > Actinomycetota > Nitriliruptoria > Euzebyales > Euzebyales bacterium. Next base: position 8,465 of record DATHVN010000053.1, read on the forward strand.
CCCCGTCGCGATACGGTCGCCGTGGCCGGCCAGCTCGACACCCAGCTGCACGTTCTCATGCGAGGCCGCCGCCATGAGGAACAGGCCACGCCGGTCGTCGTCGTCGAGGTGCGTCAGCGGGATCCGCCTCGGAGCCGTGCAGCGGCGGCCGTCCGACGCGGCGACAGGGCGATTCGGGCGTGCGTCAGCGCCTCTCCCCGTCCGGGATTGACTGCTCCACCGAGGGTCAATATGGTGACGCGAGTTGACTGACTGGTAGGTCAAGATTGTGAGCCACGGTCGAGCTGACGGTCTGCGCACAGCTCGTGTGTGCCGTGGTCGTCGAGGGTGGGGCCGACATGACGGATGTGAAACGGCCGTGGCTTGCGGTCTACGGTGACGAGATCACGCCCCGCGTCATCGAGGCGTCCCTGAATGACTTCTTCGACGACGCGGTGCGCCGGTTCGCTGACCACGTGGCGCTGACCGCCGGGACACGCCGCGTCACCTACGGCGAGCTGGCGGAGCTGGTTGGCCGCTTTGCCGCAGCCTTGGGCGGAGCCGGCGTCGCCAAGGGCGACCGCGTGGGGCTGATGTCGCCCAACACCGTCGAGTACGTGGTCGCGTTCTTCGGCGCGCTGCGCGTCGGTGCGGCGGTCACCCAGGTCAACCCGCTGTACATGAGTCGTGAGCTCACGCACATCCTCGCCAGCTCGGATGTGGGGGTGCTGGTCGTCGACGCGGCGGTGTACGACAAGGTGGGACCCGTCCGGGACGCCACGGCCGTGACCCGTGTCGTCTGCGCAGGCGAGCCCGACAGTGGGTTGGCCGATGGGGACATGACCTTCGAGCAGTTCATGACCTCGGGCGACGGGCCGGCGCCGCAGGTCGAGATCGACCACGCCCGGGATCTCGCGGTCCTGCAGTACACCGGGGGCACGACCGGCCTGTCGAAGGGGGCGATGCTCACGCACCGCAACCTGCTCAGCGCCGTGCAGCCCACCTACGACCTGCTGATGGGCGATCCGGGCGGGCTCCCCAACAACGCCAAGGCCGTCGCGGTGGCGCCGTTCTTCCACATCTTCGGCATGACGATGGTGCTGCTCGCCAGCTTGCTGTACGGCTGGAACATGGTGCTGGTCCGACGGTTCGACACCCGCGCCATGATGGAGCTCATCCGCGACGAGCAGCCGGCGGTCATGGCCGGCGTGGCGACGATCTTCACGGCGCTGCAGAGCCAGCCGGACCTCGAGGCGTACGGGTTCGACCGGGTCCGGCTGTACCTGTCTGGTGGCGCCAGCGTGCCGGTGAGCCTGCTCAAGGCGTACGAGCAGCGCACCGGGCGCACCATCCTCGAGGGGTACGGCATGTCGGAGGGCGCGCCGGTGACGTTCAACACGTACCTGCGGGGGTCGGTCGGGGGCAGCATCGGCGTGCCGATTCCCGGCACGGACGTACAGATCGTGGACGTGGAGACCGGCGAGCCGGTTGCCCGTGGCGAGCCCGGTGAGCTGATCTTCCGCGGGCCACAGGTCATGCAGGGGTACTTGGGCATGCCCGACGAGACCGCGGCGGCGCTGCGTGACGGGTGGTTGCACTCCGGTGACATCGCCGAGATGCGCGAGGACGGCTATCTGTTCATCGTCGACCGGATGAAGGACCTGATCAACGCCAGCGGCTACAAGATCTACCCGCGCGAGGTCGAAGAGGTCATCTACGAGCTCGAGGACGTCGTCGAGGTGGCTGTCTTCGGCGTGCCCGACCAGTACCGCGGCGAGACGGTCAGGGCCGCGCTGGTCACCCGACCCGACAGCGCACTCACCGCGGAGGACGTCGCCGACCACTGTGCTCGGCACCTCGCCGCCTACAAGGTGCCCAAGCTGGTCGAGTTCCGCGCCGCGCTGCCCAAGAGCGGGGCCGGCAAGCTGCTCAAGCGTGAGCTGGTGGCCGAGGCCGCGCAGCAGTCCTCGTCCTGAGGAGGTCGCCCACCACACCTGCACTGGCAGCTTGAGGCTCTCGGCGATGCGTCCTTCGAAGAACCTCGCTGGCACGCTCGTCGTCGCCGGCGTATGGGCCTTCACCGGCTTCGGTGTCATCACCCTCACCGCAGGACTCACGACCATCTCGCCCGAACTCGTCGAGGCGGCGAAGGTCGACGGGGCCTGACCGCTGCCGATCGTGCGCCATGTCCTCGTGCCCAGCCTGCGCGGATCACTCGTGATCATCGGCACCATCAGCTTCATCTTCGCGCTGCGGACCTTCGACATCGTGTGGGTCGTCACGCAGGGCGGACCGGCCACCGACAGCGAGGTGCTGGCGGTCCTGCTGTACCAGCAGGCGTTCCGGTTCATCGGCGACGCCGGCCTCAGCACCACAGTCGCCGTGATCATGTCGATCGTGCTGATCGCCGCCGCCTACCGGTACTTGCGCGGCGTGATCCAGGAGGAGCGACGCTGATGCGCTCGAAACGCTGGACCGCAGCCCCTCTACGCGGCCGTCACCGCAGCTGCTCTCATCTGGTTGGTCCCGGTCATGACCGCGTTGATGATCTCCCTGCGCCCGCCGGGCGAGACACGGCGGGGTTGGTGGCATCTCGAACCCTTCACGATCACACTCCAGCCCTACGTCGAAGCGTTGGAGGGCATGCCGCCCGGCACCGTCCGCAACACCCTCATCATCACCCTCGGCGCGGTGCTCGTCACGGTCTCTGGCGGCGTGCTGGCCTCTTACGCGATCGTGCGCATGCGATTCCGTGGGCGGTCCTGCTCTACTTCCTGCTGGTCACGACCAGGATCGTGCCGTTGCAGCTCATCCTCATTCCGCTGTTGCCGTGGACCCGCCAGCTCGGTCTCTTGAGCGGTCAGTGGCGACCATTCGTGGCGATCATCCTGGCGCACCCGGCGTTCGGAGCAGGTTGGGCGGTCTTCATGATCGCTTCATTCCTGCGGAACATCCCGGAGGAAGTGGCCATCATCGACTTCATCTTCGTGTGGAATGACCTGCTCTTCGCGCTCACGCTCTTCGGCACCCGGGGCGAGATAGCCACCGATCCAGGTGGCACTCAGCACCCTGCAGAGCCAGAACCTACCCGTCAGGACGTCGTTTCCGCAGCTGCCATGATGGCGATCCTGCCTCCGTTGATCCTCTTCGCCGTGCTCAACCGCTACTACGTCCGCGGGATGTTCGCCGGGGGCGCGAAGGGATGAGTGTCACCGTCGCCGCGCTCCAGGTGGCGGCTGCGGTCGGGGCGGTGGAGGCCAACCTGCGCCGGCTCGCGGCGCTGGTCGCAGGGATCGAGGCCGACCTCGACCTCGTGGTCGCGCCCGAGATGGTCAACACCGGGTACGACCTCGAGCGCGCCGATGAGCTGTTGTCGGTGGCCGAGCCATTCGACGGTCCGACCGTGGGCCTCGCCAGTGACCTTTCCGCGCGGCGCGACGCCACGGTCGTACTGGGCCTGCTGGAGCGTGGGTCTGACGAGCGCGTGTACGACACCGTCGTGCTCGCCCAGCCGGACGGCACGCTCGACCGTTACCGGAAGAGCCACCTGTACCCACCAGAGGCAACCTGGTTCACCGCCGGAGACGAAACAGTCACCGTGGCCAGTCCTGCAGGACACCTGGGCGTCCTCATCTGCTTCGAGCACGCCTTTCCCGAGCTCGCGACCACACTGGCGCTGCAGGGAGCGGAGATCCTCGTCATCCCTTCAGCAGTGCCGACGGGCTACGAGTACCTGCTGCGCCTACGCACGCGTGCACGCGCTCAGGACAACCAGATCTTCGCCGTTGCCGCCAACCTGACCGGTGGCACGTTCGCCGGGCGTTCTCTCATCGCCGATCCACGTGGCGAAGTCGTCGCTGAAGCCGGTACTGACGAGCAGGCACTCATCGCCACGCTCGACCTCGACGCCATTGCCGCGGAGCGAAGCCGGGAACCGGCGCTCCGCATGCGCAGGCCAGAGCTGTACCGCTGAC